>CAIKZV010000729.1 GCA_903831925.1 uncultured Burkholderiales bacterium | reverse complement strand
GGCACGTACCCGTTCGTCACTTCGAGCAATCCCACAGCCGGTGGCGCATGCACCGGCAGTGGCATCGGACCGACGCGTATCACCCGGGTCGTCGGAATCCTCAAGGCCTACACGACTCGCGTCGGTTCAGGTCCGTTCCCGACCGAACTCCTGGATGACGATGGCGAGAAACTTCGCACTATCGGCGGGGAGCGCGGCGTCACCACGGGTCGCCCGCGACGCTGCGGATGGTTCGATGCGCCGATCGCGCGGTTCGCCACACGTGTCAACGGACTGACCGACTTCTTCCTCACCAAGCTTGACGTGCTCGACACATTCGATCGAATCCCTGTATGCGTGGCGTACGACGTCGATGGCGAACGCATGGAAGAGCTGCCGATGACTCAGACCGGCTTCCACCATGCCAAGCCGATCTATGAGTACCTGCCCGGCTGGTTAGAGGACATCTCCGGCGCCAAGACGCTGGAGGACCTGCCAGCAAATGCCCGGTCGTACGTGAAGTTCCTTGAGGAAATCTCTGGCGCGCCCATCAGTGCGATCGGTGTTGGCCAGGATCGCGACGCGACGATCTCTGTGCGTGACTTGCTCGCCTAGCTTTACTCGCTTAGGGCTCCGATCTTTACTGAGGTAAAGCGCCAGTAAGTAGTCGTGTCCGAACCGCCACTTCCCCGGAAAATCCGGAACCGGGCTCGCGGTCAAGGTCAGCGTCACGTCGGACTGGGGCAGTGGCCGCACGGTTGCCGTCGTGGTGCGGAACACGGGCGCCACTGCGGTGAACGGTTGGTCGATCACCCTGCCGTGGCAGGGGACCAATGTGTCGCCGTGGGATGCGGTGGGCAGTGCCCAAAATGGCTCGCTGACCATGACCAACGCGGCGTGGAACGCCCAGATCCCCGCCGGTGGCTCCGTGACCTTCGGGTTCAACGAGTCCGGCACGGTGTCGGCTCCCGCCACATGCACCGCAGCGGTGGGGGGCTCTGCGACTCCCTGTCGCATCGGCTAGTCGTACGGCACAGGGAGGGCGTTCGGCTTCACGGCCGGACGCCCTTCTTTGTGATGAACAATCCGCGGCTCTAGGCTGACGCCACCATCACGACAGGAGCCACCATGGAAGCCAATGCCGCCGAAGGCAAGCGCGTTTACGACCTCGACCGCGAGTACGTCTTTCACTCGTGGAGCGCGCAGAAGGCGCTGAAGCCCATGGTCATCGCCGGTGGTGAGGGCAGCTACGTCTGGGACTACGACGGCAATCGTTTCCTGGACTTCTCCTCCCAGTTGGTCAACGTCAACATCGGCCATCAGCACCCCAAGGTCGTCAAGGCAATCCAGGACCAGGCCGCGGTTCTGTCGACCGTGGCGCCGCAGCACGCGAACGACAAGCGTGGCGAGGCAGCCAAGCGCATCGTCGACCTGGCCGGTCCGAACATGTCCAAGGTCTTCTTCACCAACGGTGGCGCGGACGCCATTGAGAACGCCATCCGCATGGCGCGACTGCATACCAACAAGCACAAGGTGCTGTCGGCCTATTCCCCCTACCAGCAGCTAAAGGCGGATGGCAAATATCCGCAAGTTCTGTTTCTCACGTCGACCAAGGACGAT
>CAIKZV010000728.1 GCA_903831925.1 uncultured Burkholderiales bacterium | reverse complement strand
TCGTCGGCCGATGCCCTTGCCCGGCTCACGCTGCCGGGTGGGCTGCTTGATGAGGCTCAAGCGCTCGCCCGCACAATCGTCAACGACCAGGACCAATTGCGAGTCCGCCATGCGGCCCAGCTCGACGCCCTGGACCGTTTGCAGCGCGAGCATCGCGGGCTGTCCCAACAGCAGGGCGTGATTGCCCGCAGCACGCTCGAGGCCGCACGCGCCGATCGTGATCTTCATCTGCAGACGGTCCAAACCGATTCGGTCGATGGCAGTCGGGCGCTTCGCGTTGCGCTGCTTGCCGAATCGATCGCTCAGGCCGACCGACTTGCCGATGCACGCTTTCTTGATGCGGTGCGACTGGCCGAGATCGATTCCCTGCAGTATCGCATTGCCGAGGCGCAAAAGGCGCTTGCAGCCTGCGAGATCGACCGCGATCGCCTTGCGCAACGCGCCGCTCAGGCAGCGCGGCAATGGGCTACTCAGCTCGCCGCCCGCGGTCTTCCTGCCATCGCACCACAGGCCTGGTCTGACTGGGCTGCCCACCACCAGCGACTGCTCGAGGCACTTGCCGCGCGTGATGCGCTGGCCATCGAACACCGATCGCTGCTGCTGCAGCACGACCGTCATCTGACCTTGCTGCAGTCGGCGTATGCCGGCATCGGTCAGAGTGTGCCGTCCCTGCCAAGCCTGTCGGCGACGCTGCGCCATGCCCGTACCCTGATGGCCTCATTGCAGCAGGCTGCGACCGATCGACGGCGGCTTGCCGACGCCTGCGAACAGGCCTTGCGTGAGGCGCAACGCCATCGCGAGGCGCTTGCCACCATCAATCGCGAGGCTGATTCGCTGCGAGCCGCATGGCAGGCCGTGGCAGGCGAGCTCCGTCTGGACGCCTCGGCATCGAGCCACGATCTGGCCGCTCGACTCGACGCCTTCGACGAGCTCCGGGACGCATCGCTCGTCTTCGAGACCGCCGAACGTCAGTGGCAGCTTGCGATCGAACTGATCGACACCTACCGCGCCGATACCCGTGCGCTGGCTCTGCGGCTCGGCGAGCCCGAGCCGGCGACCGGCACAGAGGCTGCATTCATCGCCGCCTGTCGCTCAGCGCTCGAGTCGAGCCAGCGGGCTCATGATGAGGGGCTTCGATTGCAGACCGAGGCTCAGTCGCTCGAACAATCGATTGCACTTGCCCAAGCGCACTGCGAGCGTTTGACGGCCGGCATTTCAGGATTACAGACCATCGCGGGTGCGTCCGATGTCGCGTCGCTGCAGCGAGCCGTGTCCCGCAGCGACCGTCGTCGCGAGCTGCGTCGAGACGCGGCATCGCTTGACGTCCTGATCCGCGGCGCAGCCGGGTCTGCCTATGCTGCGCTGGTTGAACAGATCGCCAGTGTCGATCCAGTCGCGCTGCAAACCGAACAGGACACGCTCGAACAACTCATCGCCGAGGATGAATCGGCACGCGATGCAGCCATCGCCGCGCGGACACACGCTCGTTCGGCCTTCGATGCGGTCAATGGCGATGCCCGTGCAGCGCTCGCGGCCGAGTCGAGCCGCGAGCATCTTGCAGGCGTGGCCCGGCTTGCAACCGACTGGGCGAGGTTGCGCCTGGCCCGAGAACTCCTTGAGCGCTCGGTCCAGACCTTCCAGGCGCGTTCGCAGGGTCCGATGCTGGCTGCCGCATCGCGCTGGTTCAGTCGCATGACGGCCGGTCGCTGGGCAAAGCTGCTGCCCGACTGGTCCGATGATGATCAGATTCTGATTGCCGAGCGCGAGGACGGTCTGCGCCTTCCGGTGGCACGGCTGAGTGAAGGCACGGCTGATGCGCTGTATCTGTCATTGCGCCTGGCGGCCATTGAGGTGCGCCTCGATGCGGCGCCGGCTATTCCATTGCTGCTCGACGACGTCCTCATGACCTTCGACGACGAGCGTGCCGTGCTGACCCTGAAGGGCCTTGCCGAACTCGCGCAACGCAACCAGGTGGTCTATTTCACCCATCATCCGCATCTGCTCGAGCTGGCGCGTGCTGCGCTGCCCGGCAGCGCGTTCTCGACCCACGAACTCGCGCACGGGCTGCCGCTTGCCTGATTCGGTCGCAGTCCCGATACCGCCACTCTGAGTGATCTTGCTGTCATGGACCGCACCGAACGTTT
>CAIKZV010000727.1 GCA_903831925.1 uncultured Burkholderiales bacterium | reverse complement strand
GTGTCCTATGACCCGACCTTCGCCCACGAGGTGGCGGTCATCGTGCACGAGGGTCTGCGCCGGATGGTCGGCAATCAGGAAAACATCTACTACTACCTGACGCTGCTCAACGAGAACTACCCGCATCCGGGGCTGACCCAGGGCGACGAGGAGGGCATCGTGCGCGGCATGTACCTGCTGCGCCAGGGCGATCCCGACAACAAGACCCGTGTCCAGCTGCTCGGATCAGGGTCGATTTTGCGCGAGGTGCTGGCGGCCGCCGACCTGCTCGCAAGCGATTGGGGAATCGCGGCAGATGTCTGGTCGGTCACGAGCTTTACCGAATTGCGCCGCGACGGACTCGACTGCGAGCGCTGGAATCTGCTGCATCCCGACGACTCCCCGCGCATTCCGTATGTCACCGAGCAGCTCGGTGCTCATACCGGGCCGATCGTGGCATCGACCGACTACGTCAAATTGTTCGCCGATCAGATCCGGCCATTCATTCCGGTCGGGCGCGATTATCGGGTGCTCGGCACCGACGGCTTCGGTCGCTCTGATTTCCGCGCACGGCTGCGCTCGCACTTCGAGGTCGACCGGTACTTCGTCGTCCTGTCGGCCATGCGTTCGCTGGCGGTCGAGGGATGGCTCAAGCCGGCGCTGCTGGCCGATGCCATCGCGCGCTACGGGATCGATCCCGACAAGCCCAACCCGCATTACGCCTGACGGAACCGAGACGATGGCACTGATTGAACTGAAGGTTCCGGATATTGGCGACTTCGACGAAGTCGAGGTCATCGAACTGCTGGTGAGTGCGGGCGAGCAGATCAAGCCCGAACAGAGTCTGCTGACAGTCGAGTCCGACAAGGCATCGATGGAGATTCCGTCGAGTTCGGCCGGACGGGTTGTCGAGCTCAAGGTCGGGCTCGGTGACAAGGTGGCGCAGGGCAGTGTGATCGCGCTGATCGAGACTGCCGAGGCAGGCGCTGAGTTGCCCGCTGCCGCAGCACCAGCGGCGCCGCTGTCTGCTCACGCATCGACTGCCCTCGAACCCCAGCCTGCGCAGACGGCTGACCTCGAGGCGAATTCGCCAGGCCCGGCGACAGCGCTGCGCGCGCCCCCGGTTCAGGCCGACCCGAGCGAAGTCGCCTCGCCGGCCAATCTGCCGCATGCCTCGCCGTCTGTGCGTAAATTTGCCCGCGAACTTGGCGTCGAGCTGAGCCGACTGGCCGGCAGCGGTCCCAAGCATCGCATTACGGCCGATGATGTCCGCGCGCATGTGAAATCGGTGATGGCGGGTGTTTCGGGCGCGCCTGCGACCAAGGCATCGGGCGCAAGCGACGGCGCCGGTCTTGGACTGCTGCCCTGGCCGAAGGTCGACTTCGCAAAATTCGGGCCGATCGAGATGCGCCCGCTCTCGCGCATCCGAAAGCTGTCTGCCGCGAACCTGCATCGCAACTGGGTGATGATCCCGCACGTCACCAACCATGACGAAGCCGACGTCACCGCACTCGAGGCCTTCCGAACCGAGATCAACGCCGAGCAGGCGGTCGCCGGCGTGAAGTTCACGATGCTGGCCTTCGTAATCAAGGCCTGCGTGCATGCGCTGCAGAAAATGCCCGATTTCAATGCTTCGCTCGAAGGCGACTCGCTGGTCTACAAGCAGTACTGGCATATCGGCTTCGCCGCCGACACGCCGAATGGTCTGGTCGTTCCGGTGATTCGGGATGCCGATCGGAAAACCGTCTCACAGATCGCTCAGGAGACCGCAACGCTGGCGCTTGCTGCCCGCGAAGGCAAGCTCGCTCCCGCCCAGATGCAGGGTGGCACCTTTACGATTTCGAGTCTGGGCGGCATTGGTGGTACCGGCTTTACGCCGATCATCAATGCGCCTGAGGTCGCGATCCTTGGCCTTAGTCGAACCACGATGCGTCCGGTCTGGAACGGCACCAGTTTCGAAGCTCGACTGCTGTTGCCCTTGTCGCTGTCGTACGATCATCGGGTGATCGACGGGGCGGCGGCGGCGCGTTTCAACGCGCATCTGGCGCGCCTTCTGCTCGATTTTCGTCG
>CAIKZV010000726.1 GCA_903831925.1 uncultured Burkholderiales bacterium | reverse complement strand
TGGTTGCCGGCGCGGCTCTGAATCGCCGGATGAGGGCTGCGGTCAGATCCGCCCCTTGCCGAGGTCGAGATGTCCGCGCGACACATTTACCCGCAAGGTGTCGGTCTCGCCTTCGGCAAGCCTGAGCGTGCGCAAGCGGCGAATCGCGGCCTCAAGCGGATGACCGACGACAAGCGCTTCGCCGCCGACCAACTGGACGGCCGAATCGGCGATGTTTCCCGCAGCTTCGGTGGCAAAGACTTTGGCTGCGATGCTTTCATTGACGGTGTCGTGCCCGGCATCGGTCAGTCGCGCGGTTCGATAGACCATCGATCGGGCTGCATAGGCGGTAATCCGCATCTCGCCATAACGAAGCCGCATGCGTTCGGAGTCGGCCGGAACCCCGCCACGACGCGGTCTTTTCAGCGATTCGGCGACCAGATCGATGATCCAGGCTGAGGTGCCGACGCAGTCTGCAGCCAGGCTGCGACGCACTTCGCTGATGCGCGACAGCGCGCGTGCCCGGCCCTGACCCGGCGCGCCAAGCGCGTGGTGCCTCGGCACCCGGACGTTCTCGAAGCGAAACGCCGCATGATGGCTGCCATCGAGGGATTCGAATCGGCGCTCGATGCTCACTCCGGGGCGGTCGGTATCGATGATCACCATCGCCGGGCCTTCGCCCTCGACCTCGACCAGCGCGGCCAGAAACGAGGCGTCGACGCCGCCGGTGACATAGGACTTGCGGCCGTTGATGACCAGCTCGCTGCCATCGACGCGGGCCCAGGTGGGACGCGGCGCTTCGGCGGGCTCGGTGAAGGCGAAGCCGGTGCGCTTGTCACCTGCCAGCAGCGGCAGCAGGTGCGTAGAGCGCAAGGGCTCGCCCACCCCTTCGAGCACGCCCGCTTCTTCGCCG
This sequence comes from uncultured Burkholderiales bacterium, assembly GCA_903831925.1. GTDB lineage: Bacteria > Pseudomonadota > Gammaproteobacteria > Burkholderiales > Burkholderiaceae_E > UBA4615. Next base: position 7,816 of record CAIKZV010000726.1, on the reverse strand, counting down.
AAGAGCCCGCGCAACGACCCGACACCGTGGCTTGCCAGGGTGTCGCGCACCACCAGCATCGTGAGCGCAGGCGTATCGCGAACCTGCGTCAGCGTATAGATGCCGGCTGCCTGCGATGCCTCGCGAACCCGCTGCGTGCGGACCGTTGGTGAAAGTTGTGGGTCGTCTCGAAGGCCTGTGAGCGTGTCGCGGGCCAGCGTGGCAACACGATCTCGAAAGGCCTGAAGATCAGGCGAAAGAAATTCGGGCATGGGATGTCCTGCGCGCCAGGCGCAGAATCGCGATCAGCCGAGCTCGACCATGCGAAGCACCGAGGGTGCGCCGTCCATGAAAGCGCCCATTGCGCGTCCGAGGGTCTTGAAATGCTCCATGCCGCGATGGGCCTTCATGGCCTCTTCGTCGGCATAGCGCTCCATGAAGACGAAGGTGCTCGGCTCATCGCCCTTGCTGAGGGTATAGAGCAGGCAGCCCGGCTCGTTGGCGTTGACGGCGGCGACCAGCTGCAGTGCCACTGCCTGGAAGTCGGCTTCCTGACCCGGTTTGACCTTGATGGTGGCGACGATGCTCTGAACCATGGTTGTCTCCTTGCGTTGTAGTTTGTCGAGCCCCGCAGTTTACATCGCAGCCTGCGGGAGCCCGATCTGCGGTGATCAGCGGGCGCCGAAGGTGATTGCGCCGAACACATCCTTGAGTTCACGTGGCTGCGAGCGCCAGTATTGGTGCGGCACCGACACATGGTGGCCGAGTGCGGCGGCTGCATGCCAGGGCCAGCGCGGGTTCCACAGCAGTCCGCGGGCCAGCGCCACCAGGTCGGCCTGTCCGTCGGCCAGGATCGATTCGGCCTGCTGCGCTTCGGTGATCAGACCGACCGCGATGACCGGCATGTCGACCTCGGCTCGCACGCGCGCGGCAAACGGCACCTGATAGCCCGGCCCAAGCGGAATCTTCTGCGCAGGCGACACCCCTGCCGACGAGACGTCGAGCCAGTCGCAACCGCGTGCCTGCAGGGCGCGTGCAAAGACCAGCGTCTGTTCGATATCCCAGCCGCCCTCGACCCAGTCGGTGGCCGAGACCCGCACGCCGAGCGGCTTGTCGGCCGGCCAGACTGCGCGCATTGCCTCGAACACTTCAAGCGGAAACCGCATCCGGTTTTCGAGGCTGCCACCCCACTGATCGGTCCGGTGGTTGGCAATGGGCGACAAAAACTCATGCAACAAATAGCCGTGGGCGGCATGCAGCTCGATCGCGTCGATACCCAACCTAGCCGATCGGCGGGTGGCATCGACGAAGCGGTCGCGCAGCGCGGCCAATCCCGCCGCATCCAGCGCGCGCGGCGGCGATTCGGTCGGCAGATGCGGCACGTCTGACGGGCCGACCGGCTGCCAGCCGCCATCGGCCTGGCTGACCAGCTGCCCGCCTTCCCAGGGCCTGCCGCTCGATGCCTTGCGACCGGCATGGCCGAGCTGGATGGCGATCGGCATCGAGGCCATCGGCCGGATCGCGGCCAGGACGCGCGCCAGAGCCGCCTCGGTGTCGTCATCCCACAGGCCAAGGCAGCCGGCGGTAATGCGGCCGATCGGCTCGACTGCAGTGGCCTCGATCACCAGCAGCCCCGCCCCCGACATCGCCAATTGGCCGAGGTGCGCCAGGTGCCAGTCGGTCGCGCGCCCGTCATCGGCCGAGTACTGGCACATCGGCGCAATCACGATCCGGTTGGGGAGCTCAAGTGAGCGAAGTTTGAAGGGGGTAAAGAGCAGCGGGCCGTTCTTGGCCGATTTCGATACCGAGGATTGAGCACTGGCAGAAGTATTTGTCACTTGAATTCCTGATGAGATAGCCACAGTTACGTCAGGGAAACATTTTATAGGCACCCGACGATGAGACTCGACAAGCTTACGACCCAGTTCCAGCAGGTGCTGGCCGATGCTCAGAGCCTGGCCAACGCCAGCGACAATCAATACGTGGAGCCGCTCCATCTGCTTTCTGCCGTGCTGAGCCAGTCCGACGGCTCGGGGCGTGCCCTGCTCGAGCGTGCCGGTGTGCGGATTGCGGCGCTCAAAAGCGCTGTGGATGCCGGCATCAAGCGCATTGCCCAGGTCTCGGGCACCGGCGGCGATCTGCAGATCGGACGCGAGACGGTCGGACTGCTCAACCTGGCCGAAAAGGAAGCCACACGCCGGGGTGACCAGTTCATTGCCACCGAAATGTTCCTCCTCGCCCTGACCGAGGACAAGGGCGATGCCGGACGGATCGCCCGCGACGCCGGCCTTGGGCGCAAGATGCTCGAGACCGCCATCGATGCGGTGCGCGGTGGTCAGACCGTGGGCAGCGCCGAGGCCGAAGGCCAGCGCGAGTCGCTCAAGAAATACACCATCGATCTCACCGAGCGGGCTCGCGCGGGCAAGCTCGATCCGGTCATCGGCCGAGACGATGAAATCCGCCGCACCATCCAGATCCTGCAGCGTCGCACCAAGAACAATCCGGTGCTGATCGGCGAGCCTGGCGTGGGCAAGACCGCGATCGTCGAGGGCCTCGCGCAGCGGATCGTCAACGGCGAGGTGCCGGATACCCTCAAGGACAAGCGGGTCCTGTCGCTCGACATGGCCTTGCTGCTGGCCGGCGCGAAATACCGCGGAGAGTTCGAAGAGCGCCTGAAAGCGGTGCTCAAGGAAATCGCCGCCGACGAGGGCCGCACCATCGTCTTCATCGACGAGCTCCACACCATGGTCGGCGCGGGCAAGGCCGATGGCGCAATGGACGCCGGCAATATGCTCAAGCCGGCCCTGTCACGCGGCGAGCTGCACTGCGTCGGCGCGACCACGCTTGATGAGTACCGCAAGTACATCGAAAAAGACGCAGCGCTCGAGCGGCGTTTCCAGAAGGTGCTGGTGGGTGAGCCGAGCGTGGAAGCCACCGTGGCCATCCTGCGCGGGCTTCAGGAGCGCTACGAGCTGCACCATGGCATCGAGATCACCGACCCGGCGATCGTTGCCGCAGCCGAACTCTCGAATCGCTACATCACCGACCGCTTCCTGCCCGACAAGGCAATCGACCTGATCGACGAGGCAGCAGCCCGCATCAAGATGGAGATCGATTCAAAGCCGGAGGTCATGGACAAGCTCGACCGTCGCGTGATTCAGCTCAAGATCGAGCGCGAGGCGGTCAAGCGCGAGACCGACGAGGCATCGCGCAAGCGCCTCGATCTGATCGAGCAGGAGATCCTGAAGCTTGGCAAGGAGTACGCCGATTTCGAGGAGATCCTGCGCGCCGAGAAGGCCGCCGTACAGGGCAGTGCCGCCATCAAGACCGAGATCGAGAAGCTGCGCGCGCAGATGACCGATCTGCAGCGCAAGGGGCAGTTCGACAAGGTGGCCGAGATCCAGTACGGCAAGCTGCCCGAACTCGAGGGGCGCCTGGCGTCGGCCCATGCGGCAGAGCAGGGCGGTGGCAGCGAGCCGTCGCGCCCGAGGCTGCTGCGCACGCATGTCGGTGCCGAAGAGATCGCCGAGGTGGTCTCGCGGGCCACTGGTATTCCAGTGTCGAAGATGATGCAGGGCGAGCGCGAAAAGCTGCTGCGCATGGAAGACAAGCTGCACGATCGCGTCGTGGGCCAGGACGAAGCGGTGCGGCTCGTCTCGGATGCGATTCGCCGGTCGCGTGCCGGGCTGGCCGACCCCAATCGCCCCTATGGGTCATTCCTCTTTCTCGGGCCGACCGGTGTGGGCAAGACCGAACTGTGCAAGGCGCTCGCGACCTTCCTGTTCGATGCCGAAGATCACATGATCCGCATCGACATGTCGGAGTTCATGGAAAAGCACTCGGTGTCGCGGCTGATCGGTGCGCCCCCGGGCTATGTCGGCTATGACGAGGGCGGCTATCTGACCGAGGCGGTGCGGCGCAATCCCTACAGCGTGGTGCTCTTCGACGAGGTCGAAAAAGCGCATCCCGATGTCTTCAATGTGCTGCTGCAGGTGCTTGACGATGGTCGCATGACTGACGGACAGGGCCGCACGGTCGACTTCAAGAACACCGTGATCGTGATGACCTCGAACCTCGGCTCGCACGAGATCCAGCGCATGTCGATGGCCAAGGCCGAGCCCGAGGAGATCAAGGCGGCGGTGATGAATGAGGTCAAGCAGCATTTCCGGCCGGAGTTCATCAACCGGATCGACGAGATCGTGGTCTTCCATGCGCTGGCTGCCGAGCATATCCGCTCGATTGCGCGCATCCAGTTGCAACGGCTCGAAAAGCGCCTGGCCGAGCGCGATCTGGTGCTCTCGGTGACCGATCGGGCGCTCGACGAGATTGCCAAGGTCGGCTTCGATCCGGTGTTTGGTGCGCGCCCGCTCAAGCGGGCCATCCAGCAGCATCTCGAAAATCCGATCGCCAAGGCGATCCTCGAGGGCAGCTTCGCGCCCAAGGATGTGGTGCCGGTCGACTTTGTCGACGGCGGCTTCCAGTTCCGGCGCACCGTTCACTGACCGCCGATCGCAGCGTAGTCGCCCGATTCCGCTGCGATCGTCTGTGGCACAATCGCGCCCCCGCCGGCCCGGCGATGCGTGTGGCGCTGTCACCTCAATGAACGATTCATCGACTCCCGAGCAGATTGCCGCCGAGCGCCGTGTGCGGCGCCAGTTGAGTACCGAGCTCGCGGTGCAGCCGCGTCAGGTCGAGGCGGCAGTCGACCTGCTCGACGGCGGCGCGACCGTGCCCTTCATTGCGCGCTATCGCAAGGAAGCCACTGACGGTCTCGATGACACGCAACTGCGCACACTCGAAGAGCGGCTGATCTACCTGCGCGATCTCGAGTCCCGACGCCTGGCGATCATCGCCAGCATCAGCGAACAAGCTCAGATGACTGACCCGCTTCGCATCGCGATCGACGCGGCGGTGACCAAGCAGGCGCTCGAGGACCTCTATCTGCCCTTCAAGCCCAAGCGGCGCAGTCGCGCGCAGGCGGCGCGTGAGGCCGGGCTCGAGCCGCTCGCGCAGGCGCTGCTGGCTGATCCCGAGCTGGTGCCCCAGCAGGCGGCGCTACCCTTTGTGAATGCCGATCTGGGCATTGCCGATGTCAAGGCGGCGCTTGATGGTGCCCGCGACATCCTCACCGAAGGCTTTGCCGAACGCCCCGAGGTGCTCACCGCGTTTCGGGCGTTCCTGTGGGACGAAGGCGTGATCGGTGCCAAGCTGGTCGAAGGCAAGTCGGCCGAGGCCGAGAAGTTCCGCGACTATTTCGATCATGCCGAGCCGATCGCCACCACCCCGTCGCATCGGGCCCTGGCGCTCTTTCGTGGCCGACAGCTGGGCGTATTGTCGCTGTCGCTCGGTCTGTCGCCAGAGCGCGAGGCCTTGTTGCCGCATCCTTGTGTGGCGAAGCTTGCCGGTCTGGTCGCACTTGGGCGCGTGCTCAATGCCGACGCGCCGCCGGCTGATCGATGGCTGGCCGAAGTCCTGCGCTGGTGCTGGCGGGTCAAGCTGCATCTGCATTTCGAGAGCGAACTCTTTACCCGCCTGCGTGAATCCGCCGAGGCCGAGGCGATTCGCGTCTTTGCCGCCAATCTCAAGGACCTGCTGCTCGGCGCGCCGGCTGGCCACCAGTCGGTGATGGGGCTTGACCCCGGCATTCGTACCGGCGTGAAAGTTGCAGTGGTCGATGCTACCGGCAAGCTGCTCGAGACCGCCACCATCTATCCGCATGAGCCGCGTCGCGACTGGGACGGATCGATCGCCACGCTGGCGGCGCTCTCGGCCCGCCACAGCATCGGACTGCTTGCGATCGGCAACGGCACCGCCTCGCGTGAAACCGATCGCCTGGTGAGCGATCTGCAGCGTCGTCATCCCGAACTCGCGGTACGCAAGGCAAGCGTGTCGGAGGCTGGCGCCTCGGTCTATTCGGCCTCGGCCCTGGCAGCGCGCGAATTTCCGGATCTCGATGTCAGCCTGCGCGGTGCGGTCTCGATTGCGCGGCGCCTTCAGGATCCTCTGGCCGAGCTGGTCAAGATCGAACCGAAGGCCATCGGTGTCGGTCAATACCAGCATGATGTCGATCAGCGGGCGCTGGCCAGAAGCCTGGACGCGGTGGTCGAGGATTGCGTCAATGCAGTGGGCGTCGACCTCAATACCGCCTCGATTCCCTTGCTGGCGAGAGTCTCGGGTCTGGGGCCGGCGGTGGCAGAGCGCATCGTCGCGCATCGCGATGCCAATGGTCCGTTTCGCAGCCGTGAGGCCTTGCGCAATGTGCCGCGGCTCGGCGACAAGACCTTCGAGCAATCGGCAGGATTCTTGCGCGTGCTTGATGGCGACGATCCGCTCGATGCCTCGGCGGTGCACCCCGAGGCCTATGCGCTCGTGCACCGTATCCTGGCGCGAATCGGTCGTCCGGCAGCTGAGGTCATCGGTCAGCGCGGTGCGCTGAGCGCGCTCTCTCCCGAGCCTTTCATCGATGAGCGTTTCGGATTGCCGACGGTACGCGACATCTTCAGCGAGCTCGAAAAGCCGGGGCGTGATCCGCGGGGCGACTTTGTCACGGCCAGCTTCAAGGAAGGGGTCGAGCGGGTTGCCGATCTGCAACCCGGAATGGTCCTCGAGGGTGTCGTCACCAACGTCGCCAATTTCGGCGCGTTCGTCGACATCGGCGTGCATCAGGATGGACTGGTGCATGTCTCGGCATTGTCCGATCGATTCGTGCGTGACCCGCGCGAGGTGGTGCGCGCAGGTCAGCTGGTCAAGGTCAAGGTGCTCGAGATCGATCTGCCCCGTCAGCGGATCGCGCTGACGATGCGATTGGCTGATGAGCCGAAGGCGGCCGGTGCCCGCGATCTCGCAGGATCAGGCTCGGGCGCGCGCTCCGCCAGATCGCGTCCTGCGCGTGAATCGGGCGCGAAGCCGCAAAGCAACGAGGGCAACACCGCGATGCAGGCGGCCTTCGCCGCGCTGAAAAAGCGCTGAGTGACTGTCGGTGTTGAAGGGACTGAGCGACGCCACTGAGTGACGCCACTGAGCGACGCCACTGAGCCGCTGACCTCAGGTCGACTGATTGGCCACGCCATGCACCACATGGCCGGTCGGCCCGGCGCCGGCGGCAGATTCGCAATGGCGGGTCTGGTCATCGAAAAAAAAGTCGGGCTCAAATGAGCGCAGGAACGGCCCCTTGTCGAGTCCGCCCAGGAACATGGCTTCATCGACTTCGACTTCCCAGGCCATGAGCGTTCGCACAGCGCGCTCGTGCGCCGGCGCGCTGCGAGCGGTCACCAGCGCGGTCCGGATGCGCATCGTATCGACCGCCGCGCTGCGCAGTGCATGCAGCGCATGCAGCAGTGGCTTGAATGGTCCGGGCATCAATGGCGTGCGGGCCTTCGACGACTCATGGCGCTGAAATGCATCGAGGCCCTGATCCTGAAAGACCCGCTCGGCTTCGTCCGAAAACAGCACCGCATCGCCGTCGAAAGCAATACGGACCTCATTCGGATGCGATTCACCGGCACGCGCCGAGTCGGGATAGACCCTGGCGGCGACGAAGCCTGCCGACAGCGCGCTGCGCACATCGTCTTCGTTGGCCGACAGAAACAGATTCGCGCCGAGCGCGCTCAGGTAGGCATAAGGCGAGCGGCCGCGCGTGAACACACCGCGCTCGATGGCGAGGCCATGATGTCTGGCCGATCGGAACACCCGCATGCCGCTGGCTGGATCATTGCGCGACAGGATGACCACCTCGACCCGATGATGGTCTGGTGTATTGAATCCGAGCAGTTTTCGTACCAGAGGAAGCGCACAACCGGCTTGTGCCGGCACCTCGAGCCGCTCGAGCTGCAAGGCC
>CAIKZV010000725.1 GCA_903831925.1 uncultured Burkholderiales bacterium | reverse complement strand
GCCATCTTGCTGAAGTCAAAAGGTCCGGGAATGGAAGTCATCGATCACCTCGTCTGATGTCGAAAGGGTTGGCGGGTCGTTTGTTCCGGATCAATAACCGCGTGCCGCATCCACCCGCTGGCGCAGGGGCTTGCCCTGTTTCAGCAGATCGACCGCCTCGATGAACTGCCCGATCACGGCGCCCGGATCGAGCTGGCCGCCGACATGCGGCGTGAGCGTCAGATTGGGTGCGGTCCAGAGCGGATCGTCGGCGGCCATCGGCTCATTGACCTGAACGTCGATGCTCGCGCCGCCGAGCTGGCCCGATTCGAGCGCTGCGATCAGGTCGGGCTCGATGACCTGGCCGCCCCGACCGATGTTCACGAAGATCGCGCCGCGCGGCAGTCGCGAGATCAGATCGGCATTGATCAGGCCGGTGGTCTGCGGCGTGAGCGGCAGCGCACACACCAGCACCTTCGCCCGCGGCAGCGCTTGTGCCAGTCCGTCGGCCCCGGCAAAGGTTGTCATGCCGGGCAGCTCGCGCGGCGTGCGGCTCCAGCCGGAGACAGCGAAACCCAACATCGCAAGCGACTGCGCAATGCGCACGCCGATCGGCCCCAGCCCGAGCACCAGCGCCGGGATGCCCATCGACTTCGAACGGTGACGGCTCCAGTCACGGGCGGCCTGCTGGGTGCGATAAAGGGGTGCCAGACGCAGATGGTCGAGTGCGGCATGCACGACGTATTGCGCCAGTTCAATGGCCTGGGCATCGTCCGACACCCGCGAGACCGGCAGCGACGCCGGCAGGTCAGGAGTGGCAAGCAGCTTGTCGGCACCTGCCGCGCAGCAGTAAAGCAGCTCGAGATTGGGCAGTTTGGGCAGCACGCCGGCCGGCAGTCGCCAAGCGATCAGCCAGCGCACAGACAGAGGGTCGACATCGTCGAGCGAGGTATGAACCGGGTGCGGAAAACCGCTTTCACGCAAGGCATTCACGAAGCCCTCGTGGGGAATGGGCTTGCTCATGATCAGGACGGACATGTCTCTCTCTCATCAGGGTGTCTGACCGATTATCGCCCAGCCACGCCCTCGAGCTAGAGCACCACTGCGAAGTGTGATATTCCGTCGACGATGAACCTTCCGACAGCGCACTTCGCCACCCTTTGCAAATACGCCGGCATCAGCTTCATCGCCGGTGCGGTCAACCATGGCTTTTTCAGCGGCGAGCGTTCGCTGCTGACCGCTGGCATCGGCGTGCTCGCCTATCTGCTGGGCGGCATCCTCGAGATGCGCGCCTCGCCCGATGGCAGCCAGCGCTGGGTCGATCTGCTCGGTCTTGGCATCGTCTCGTCGATCGGCCTGGGGTTCTTTACCGGCGGGCTGCAGCACTTTCCCGATTCGCCTGCCCGCAGTGCCTGGGTGGTGCCTTTGGGCTTTGTGATGAGTCTGCTGGCCTACTGGCTGATGCAGGGTCGCGACCGTGCGCCGCTGCGGACCGTGCTCGGCTACGGTCTGGGTGCAGGGGCTGCAGTGCTGGCCGGCAGCCTGATCGCCTTGCAGATGCTGACCGGTGTGGACGACCATGACCATGATCACGACCATGCTCACGCCTCGTCGACGCAGGCAGCAACAGCGGCCTCAGCGGTCTCAGCGGTCTCAGCGGCCGTGCGCGAACTGCGCATCGAGATGGACGACGACATGCGCTTTTCGCCCTCGGCGCTCACCGTCGTTGCCGGTGAGCCTGTGAAGCTGGTGGTCGTCAACCGCGGCAAGCTGCCCCACGAACTCGTCATCGGCACGGCCGCCGAGTTGGCCGAGCATCAGCGCGAGATGCAGTCAGGCAGTGCCGCGCACCATCACTCCGATTCAGCGATCAGCGTGGAGGCCAGACAAAGTCGCGAGGTGCTTCGCACGTTCGACAAGAGCGGCGAACTCGGCATTGCGTGTTTCCAGCCCGGGCATTACGAAGCCGGGATGAAGGGCACGCTGACGGTCTCCCCGCGGTCCTGAGCTTCGCCGAATCGATCGGCGCATGGTCAGCGCAAGAATCGTGCGCGTAAATCAGCCGAATGAATCGGTTGAATGAATCAGCGCAGTTTGCCGACTTTCTGCTCGATCGCGCCGAAGACCGACTGGCCATCCGACCCGATCATCTCGATTTTCACGGTGTCGCCGAAGGCCATGTAGCCGGTCTGCGCGACACCTGATTCGATCATCTCGAGCGCCCTCACCTCCGCAATGCACGACCAGCCCTTCGAGGCGTCCTTGTTCGAGACTGTCCCCGAGCCGATGATGCTGCCGGCACGCGTGCGCCGCGTCTTGACCGCATGCGACAGCAACTGGCGAAAGTCGAACACCATGTCGTCGCCAGCCTGCGCTTCACCCACCTTGCGGCCGTTCCAGTGACACAGCACCGGTCGATGCACTTTCCCCTCGATCCAGGCGGCACCGAGTTCGTCTGGCGTGACCGCGACCGGCGAAAATGCAGTGGCCGGCTTGCCGTGAACGAAGCCGAAGCCCTTGGCCAGCTCGTCGGGGATCAGGTTGCGCAGGCTCCAGTCGTTGGCCAGCATCAGCAGCCGGATGTGATCAGCGCACTGCTCGGGCGAGGCACCCATCGGCACGTCATCAGTGACCACCGCCAGCTCGGCCTCGAAATCGATCCCCCAGTCTTCGCTGGCAAAGACCGCCTCGTCGCACGGTCCCAGAAAATCGTCTGATCCGCCCTGGTACATCAGCGGGTCGTGCCAGAAGCGATCCGGCATCTCGGCTTTGCGGGCGCGCCGCACCAGCTCGACATGATTCACGTAGGTCGAGCCGTCAAGCCACTGGAAAGCGCGCGGCAGCGGTGCCATGCACTGGGTCGGGTCGAATGCGAAGGCGTGCCGGGCGCGTCCGGCATTGAGCGTGAGCGACAGGTCCTCGAGCTGCGGCGCCATGAAGGCCCAGTCATCGAGCGCTCGCTGCAGGGTTGGTGCAATCGACTGGGCAAAGTGTGCGCTGGCAAGGTCACGGCTGACCACGACCAGTTGCCCATCGCGGCTGCCGTCCTTCAATGTGGCGAGTTTCATCCCTGATTACCTCTGAGTGCCGCGTCGGACGGCGACGCAGGATAGCAAAGGTGCACTGGCCCGACCTGTAACAGCGGCAAGCTGACGTAATCCCGATGGCGGAGGCTCGCTTGTCCTGCGAGCATCGGGGTTCCTCATTCGCTGATGGAGCTCAACGATGAACCAATCCGCTTCCCGAGTCTTTTGTCGAGTCCTGTTGTCAGGGGCTGCCCTCGTTGCTGCACTGGGCACCGGCTTCGCCTCGGCACAGTCTTCGGCCACGCCGCCGGCGGCATCGCCCGGTGCGCCGCCTGCTGCCGCACCACCACCGGCCGCCATGCCGGGACCGGGCGGGCCGGCAGGCGGACATCGGGGTGGTCACTGCGGCCCTGGCGGCCCCGGCGGCCCCGGCATGCATCACGGCGCGATGATGAGCTGGCTTGATACCGATGCCGACGGCCAGATCAGCCGTGCCGAGCTTGAAGCCGCCAATCAGGCCCGTCTTGCCCGCGAACTCAAGGCCTTTGATGCGGCCGATGTCAACAAGGACGGCAAGCT
>CAIKZV010000724.1 GCA_903831925.1 uncultured Burkholderiales bacterium | reverse complement strand
GAGGCCGGCTTGCCGATCAGGTTCAAGGTCCAGCTGTCGAACTTGCCCAGGTCGCCCGAAGCATCGTCGATGACCCGCAATGACCAGTTGCCCAGCGATGACTCGCCCCAGGACAGAACGGTGTCGAAGCTGAAGTTGATGTTGTCCTCGTCGATGCCAGACGGGTCGAGCAAGGTCTTTTGTGGGTTGGACAGCAGGTAGCTTTGGGTGCCGGCAGGCGAACTCAGGATGACTGACAGGTCGCCCACGTAAGGATGGGTCACCTGCAAAGTCACCTCGACCCGTTCGACCTCCAGCGACTGTGTCACGTTGATGCTGTCAACGGCGCCCGCGGCCTGGTGGTCCGGAATCACCAGCGCCGGGCTGTGAGTGATCTGTACTTGCTGTCGATTGGCGGCGGTGTGCGCGGCGGTCGACCAAGTCTCTGCCAAACGAACGGCCATCCGTGCGTCTACCAACCCGTAGCCGAGGTGCTGGTCGACTGGGTCGTAGTGCAATCCGCCGCCGTTCCAGTTCGTCGCGCCGTTGTAGGTCCAATCCTTGTTGCTGGTGCCTCCCTCGCGCGCGCTGTAGGCCAGGATCTCCTGCACATCACGATAGCCCAGCCCCGGGCTGGCCTGCAGCATCAATGCGACCACACCCGCGACGATGGGCGCTGCAAACGAGGTACCGGCCAGACTGGTGTAGTTGCTCGGGTCGAATCCGGCAGAGCCAACACGGTCGGTGGTGACGATGTTGGTCAGGGGGTCGGCGCTACCGCCACCGCCGCCGGGTGCGCTGACCAGCACCGAAGCGCCGGGTGTGCTGTAGCGCGCGACATTGCCGTAGAAATCGGTGGCCGCGACGGTGATGATGTACTGGCTGTTTTGAAAATTGTGCAGATTGGTGTCATCGCCTTCCAGGTGCCCATTGGCTGCGGCCTGAACCACCACGGTACCGAGTCCGCCGCGACCATTGGCCGCGAGCTTGGCCAGCGCGAGGCCGGCCGCCGAAAACATGGGTTCGCGGAAGTTGTCGTAGAAAGCCCAGGTCGCGCCACTGGCAAATCCGCCCGCGAACCCCCAGCTGTCGTTGAGGATGTCGGCACTTGTGGCGGCATAGGTGTAGGCGTTGCTGATCTGCGTGGCCAAACCACTGAAGCTCAAAGGTGAATAAATGCTGATCAATTGCGCGCCGTAGGCCACGCCAACGCTGCCCAAGCCATTGAGTTCGGCCGCGATCGTGCCGGCCACAGCGGTGCCGTGGTTGTCAGTGACCAGCACCGGCGCGCCGCCTGCCGACAAGTCTGCGGCTACGCGCCCCAACGCGGTCAGCAATCGGCCTTGAAGGTCTGGATGCTTGGGATCGATACCTTGATCGAAAACAGCGACTCGCACACCTGCGCCGGTGTAGTCCGCCCAGACCGGGAACACATCAATCCCGTTGCCGGGGTAGAGGTACCAAGCCAGTCGCAGCAGCGGATCCGCGGGCAAGGGGTCCGGGTTGTCGTTGTCGACGATGAAGCCATAAAGATCGGTGCCGCCGAGCAGTGCGTGGGTCGGCTTGGACAACACCACATGGATCGATTCGGTAGGCTCGAAGGTCTTGTCGCCCAACACTTGAACGGTGAAGTTGGCGCTGGTCTTGCCGGCGGGGATCTCGACGACCGAGGAGAAGGGGAGGTAATCGACACCTGCCATGGCGGTGCAGTCGTTGACGGTCGTGACCTGTACCGAAACTGCTGTCGATAACGCGCCAGAGAGATGCAGCGTGAAGACCAGCGCGTTGTCGCCGAAATCCTCAAACACCGCGAACGGCGCCGGATCCTTGCAAACCAGTCCGTGCCGCCCCGCGGTTTCGGTCAGGATATCCATCACCTTGGCCGGCGGCGTGCCATAGGCCACCAG
>CAIKZV010000723.1 GCA_903831925.1 uncultured Burkholderiales bacterium | reverse complement strand
TTCGATCAGCTCGCGCAGTGCGGCCTTGTTGGCCGATCGGCTCGGCCAGTCTGCAAAACGCGGATCGCGCAGCGCGTCTTCTCGACCCAGCGCACGCATCAGGTTGCCGAACTGCTTGTCGGTCAGCACCGCCAGCACGAGAAAGCCCTCTCCGCAGCGAAAGCGATCGGCAGTCGGCTTGCCGCTCACCGAGCCATTGCCGAGTTGCTGATGGCGCTGTCCGGTGGTGGTGTATTCGGCCACCTGCCCCGACAGAAAGCCCACCATCGAGTCGAGCATTGCGACATCGACGAACTGCCCTTCGCCGGTATGGGTGCGCTGATAGAGCGCCGAGGCGACTGCAAAGGCCGCGGTGATGCCGGTGGTGATGTCGGCCACCGCAAAGCCGGCGCGCATCGGCCCGTTGACCGGCTCGCCGGTGAGCGACATCAGGCCCGACATCGCCTGGATCTTGCCGTCGAAGCTTGCGGTGCCGCGCTCGGGGCCGGTGGTGCCAAAGCCCGAGATGCCGCAGTAGATGAGCCGGGGGTTGATCTTCGAGAGTTGCGACCAGCCCATGCCGCGCCGCTCCAGCACGCCGGGGCGAAAGTTTTCGCAGACCACGTCGACCTCGGCGGCCAGTCGCTCGACGATCTCGCGGGCCGCAGGCTTGGTGAGATCGAGCGTCATGCTGCGCTTGTTGGCATTGACCGCCATCCAGGACGGACTGAGCTGACGTTTCGTCCACTCGGAGCTTGAGCCCGACAGCCGCATCGCGTCGCCCTCAACCGCCTCGACCTTGATGACGTCGGCCCCCTGCACCGCAAGCTGGAAGGTGCAAAAGGGCCCGGCCAGATAATGGGTGAAGTCGAGGATGCGAACGCCCGCAAAGGCTTTTGCCTGGTTCATGAAGCGGTGTCCCTGGCGATCGTGGCATCGCGCACACCCTGCGCGATCGACTTGATCTGGTCGTTGGCCGCGCGCCGGCGGGCGATTTCTTCGGGGCTCAGGCGCGACAGATCGAGATAGTCGAGGCGCCACTCGGGTCGGCCATTCCAGCGCAGCGGATTCTGGACGGTGGTGCGCGGTGCGACCGCAGATTCGAGCACCCGAAGCGCCAGCTCGAGCATGGCGTCCTGCGAGGCTGGGTCGTTCGGGCGCGCCGCGGCATTGCCCAGCGGGAAATCGCTGAACAGAAAGCGCGGCACGCCGCACATCTCGACGATGTCCTTGGCCGCGCCCATCACCACCGTCGGAATGCCATTGGCTTCGAGATGCCTTGCGGTCAGGCTGATCGTCTGATGGCAGATCGGGCAGTTGGCGACCAGCACGGCGGCATCGATGCCGTCGGCCTTGCAGATCGCCAGCACGTCGGCGGCATCGGTGGTCAGGGTATGGCGCTGGCTGCGGTTGGTGGGCACCCCCACGAAGCGGGGTGCGATCTCGCCGATGCGACCGCTGGCGGCCGCACGTCGCAGCGCCGGCAGCGGGAACCAGGTGTTGGCATCGTCGGTGAGGTGATCGCGATCGATGCCGACATGAGAGACGCGCAGATCGTGATCGATCGAGGTGTCGCCGGTATAGACCTTGTAGAACTTGGCAGCCGCGTTATAGGGCGCGCCGGCGCCCTGTGGGCCCTTGTCGGATTGATAGGGGGCAGCAGTGGTGAGCAGTGCCACGCGCGAGCGCGACAGGGGTTTTGCCGGCGTCTGGAAGGGCACCTCGGTGTACTGGGCATAGCGGTAGGGATTGCCGTAGCCCAGCGCGTTGTACCAGTCGTGGGTGCGGCGGATATACGGGACGGGGACGTCCCACAGTGGCGCCATATCCGGCAGTTCCTGTTCGTCTGACATGTCCTGTCTCCTGACCCCGCCGCTCGAGGCAATCTGGCAGGGTAGCCGCGGTGCATGGCTTGTCAAGTTTGCGGCTCGATGCCCGATGCTCGCACAGGCCCTTGTTCTGCCGGATTGCGATTGCCGGAACGCCCGGGACGGCGCGATCGGTCGGTGTGGGACACAATCGGTCCTCTTATGAAGGCTTTTCACGGATGGCGCATGGTCGCCGCGGGCACCACCCTGCAATTGCTTCAGGCCGCCCTGATGCAGCAGGCCTTCGGTGCTTATGTCGCGGTGCTCGCAGCTGAAAAAGGCTGGAGCAAGACCGCGCTGTCGGGCGGTGCGGCCCTGCAGTCGATGGAGTCCGCGGTCATCGGCCCGGTACTCGGCTGGCTGAGCGACCGCTTCGGACCCTATCGCCTGATCCGGGCTGGCGTGCTGATCTTCGGCGCCGGCATGATCGCGTTCAGCCGGGTCGATTCGCTCGGCAGTTTTTATGCGGCGCTGGTCCTGATCGCGCTGGGCACCAGCCTGGCCGGCTATTTTCCGATCAACATCGCGGTGATTCACTGGTTCGAGCGCTACCGGGCCCGCGCGCTGTCGATCGTCGGGCTCGGGATGGCGGTCGGCGGCCTCTTCGTGCCGCTGGTGGCCGGGTCTATGCAGACCTTCGGATGGCGCTCGACCGCGATGTGGTCCGGTGTGCTGATCATCGTGCTGTGCGGGCCGATTTCGCTGCTGTTCAAGGATCGCCCGCAGGCGCTTGGCCAGGAAATCGACGGCGACTGGGGGGCGGCCAAGGCGGCCGCCGGCAACACCTCCGATGAGGGGGTCGTCGAGTTTACTGCCCGCGAGGCGCTGCGCACGCGGGCCTTCTGGCTGGTCTCGCTCGGTCACGGCTTTGCGCTGCTGGCGGTCACTGCGGTCAATGTCCATGCGATCACGCTGATCAAGGAGTCGCTTGGCTACACCGTGGCGCAGGCATCGCTGGTCATCACGCTCATGACCGCGTCGCAGATTGTCGGCGTGCTGGCCGGCATGGCCTTCGGTGACCGGCTCAACAAGCGGCTGCTGGCGGCCTTTTGCATGCTCATGCATGGCGCCGGGCTGATGCTGCTGGCCTGGGCACAGGGCCTGGCGATGCTGGTCGGATTCGCGCTGCTGCATGGCGCGGCCTGGGGCCTGCGCGGGCCGCTGATGCAGGCGATCCGGGCCGATTATTTCGGACGTCGCTCGATCGGCATGATCATGGGGCTGTCGACGCTGATCGTGGCAATCGGCCAGATCGGCGGCCCGATGATCGCCGGTGGCCTGGCCGACATCACCGGCAACTACCGCACCGGCTTTACCGTGCTCGCCGTGCTGGTGGGCCTCGGTTCATTGCTGTTCTACTTTGCCAGCCCGCCGCCGCGCCCGGTGCGGGCCGCCGCAGTCGACCCCGCGGCAAATGCCCTTTGATCGCCGTGCAGTGATCGCTGCCCTTTGATCGCCGCACCATTCAACC
>CAIKZV010000722.1 GCA_903831925.1 uncultured Burkholderiales bacterium | reverse complement strand
CGTGGGCCTCACGGTCACCCGATCGTCGCCGCTTGGTGAGTTGCTCACGATGCCGCTGCCCCGCATCGGCGCCCTGCTGCCTTACATCCTGCTCGTGCTGATTCTGTGGTTCCGGCCGCGCGGACTGATGGGGACCCGAGACACATGAGGACTCGCACTGATTTGCGCTGGATTTGGGTGATCGCGCTGGCGGTCGCTCTGGTGCTGCCCTGGATTTTCTTCGACTGGAAGACCAGCCGGCATTCGGGTTTCGTTCTGACGATGCTCAGCGAGATCGGGCTGATGATCGTCTTTGCGCTGTCCTTCAACATGCAGATGGGGCAGGCCGGTCTGCTGTCATTCGGGCATGCGGTGCTCTTCGGACTTGGCGGATACACCACCGCGCACGCGCTGAACGCGATCCGCAGCAGCGGCATCTGGTTTCCGCTCGAACTGGTGCCGCTGATCGGTGGCCTGGGCGGCCTGGCTTTCGGTGTCGTGATCGGCTACATCGCAACCAAGCAGCGGGCCACGGCCTTCGCGATGATCACCATGGGGCTGAGTGAACTCGTCGGCGCTGCCGCGCTGATGTTCATGACCTTTTTCGGCGGTGAAAGTGGCATCACGACCGACCGCATGATCGAGTCGAGCCTGGTCGGTGCCACCTACAGTGCGCCCTGGCAGGTCTACTACCTGATCGTCTTCTGGGTCTTCGTCTCGGTCGCACTCATGTGGCTCCATACCCAGACGCCGCTTGGCAAGATGGCCAATGCCCAGCGCGACAACTTCGAGCGCACCCAGTTTGTGGGGTATGACCCGCAGCTGATCCGGTTCTGGCAGTTCGTGGTGTCGGGCTTTTTCGCCGGCATCGCGGGGTCGCTCTACACCATCGTTTACGAGATTGTGACCTACGACGCGCTGGCAGCCTCCAAATCGGCCAATGCGCTGCTGGCCAGCTATATCGGTGGGGTCGGCGGATTCTTCGGTCCGGTGCTGGGTGCCACTCTGGTCGTGCTGATGCAAAGCGGACTGAGCCTGCTGTCGAATTCCTGGGTGCTGTACATCGGCGTGCTGTTCATCGTGATGGTCATGTACGCCCCCGGCGGCATCGTCGGCATCCTGGGTCAGCATGCGCCGATCGCGCGCATCGGCAGGCTGCATGAACTGATCCTTCCCTATGTCCGGATCCTGGTGCCGGGGCTGATCACCCTGTTCGGCTTCGTGTTGCTGGTCGAGCTGACCTCTTTCGTGACGATTGGTGCGACACAGGGCAAGAAATTCAAGGTGGGCTCGCTCCTGATCGATGCTGCGACGGCGCAGCCCTGGATGCTGGCGGTTGGCGCGCTGCTGATCGGCGGGCTCTGGCTGCGGCTGGCATCGCGCGGATTCATGCGGGTCTGGGACGGTCTGATCGAACAAGCCAAGACGCTTGAGGGAGCTGCGCGATGACCGCCGCACTGTCATTGGCCGACGTGCGCAAGCAGTTCGGCGAGACGAAAATCATCCGAGGCGTGACCCTCGATATCGCCAAGGGCGAGCGTCACGCGATCATCGGCCCCAATGGCGCCGGCAAGACCACGCTGTTCAACCTGATCAGCGGACGTTTTCCGATCACCTCGGGGTCGATCTCGCTCAACGGCGAACGCATCGACACGCTGGCCCCGCACGAGATCAACCGGCGCGGGCTGTCGCGCAGTTTCCAGATCACGTCGATCTTTCCGAACATGACGGTGTTCGAGAATATCCGGTGCGGGCTGCTCTGGTCGCGCGGGTATCGATATACCTCGTTTCGCCTGCTCGGGCGCCAGAAGGCGCTCAATGCCGAGAGCGAGGCGCTTCTCGAGCGGCTCAATCTCCAGTCGCGCCGCGATCTGATTGCAGGTTTGCTGTCCTATGCCGAGCAGCGCGCGCTTGAGATCGGCATCACCATTGCGGGAGGAGCCGAGGTGATCCTGCTTGATGAGCCGACTGCCGGCATGAGCAACACTGAAACCGAATACGCGGTGAATCTGATCCGTACGGTGAGCGAAGGCAAGACGCTCCTGATGGTCGAACACGACATGAGCGTGGTCTTCGGTCTGGCCGACCGCGTGTCCGTGGTGGTGTATGGCGAGGTGATCGCCAGCGACGTGCCTGCAGAGATCCGCTCCAACATGGCGGTGCAGGAAGCCTACCTTGGAGCGGAAGCGCAATGATGCTCGAGGTCCGCGATCTGCATGCCTACTACGGCAAGAGTCATATTCTTCAGGGTGTCGATCTCACGGTTGGCGAGGGCGAGATTGTCAGCCTGCTCGGTCGCAACGGGGTCGGTCGCTCGACCACCTGCAAGGCGGTGATGGGGCTGGTCAAGCCGCATGGGTCGGTTGTCTTCAAGGGCAAGCCGGTTTCAGGGCTTCAACCCGAGCAGATCGCTCATGCCGGCATCGGCTACGTGCCGGAAGATCGACAGGTGTTCCCCGCCCTGACCGTGCAGCAAAACCTCGAGCTCGGGCTCAAGCGAGCCGGCAAGTTCGGTCGCTGGAACTTCGAGGATGTGTATCAGCTGTTTCCCAACCTGAGCCAGCGACGCCACAACCCTGCCGGCGTGCTGTCGGGTGGCGAGCAGCAGATGCTCACCATGTGCCGCACGCTGATGGGTGACCCCGATCTGGTCATCATCGACGAGCCGACCGAGGGTCTGGCGCCGAAGCTGGTCGAGCAGGTCGGCACCTTGCTTGATGAAATCGCCCGACGCGGCGTGTCCATCCTGCTGGTCGAGCAAAAGCTGGCGATCGCGCTGCGTATCTCCAAGCGCCTCTACGTGATGGGGCACGGACGCATTGTTTTCGAGGGTGATACTGCGTCACTGCAAGCCAACGTCGGCGTGCGCAAGGAATGGCTGGAAGTCTGAGCGACGCACCGCTCGCCGAAGCGGGCGAGCAATTGCCCTGGGCGGGCGATTTTCTGCTCTGGCCGCCGAGTGTGCAGCCCTACGGGTATCGAATCGTCGACCGGCTGTTTGCGTCGCGCACCATCGCCCGCGGTCCGGTGTCACGGCCACTCGCAAGAGGCCTGCAGGCCGATGTGCATTATCGCATCGGCGGGCATGAGCACGATCTGCCGGCGTTCATCGATCGAAACTTTGTCGCCGGTCTGATGATCCTGCGACGCGGCGAGGTGCTGTTCGAACGCTACGGCTTGGGGCTTCGCGATGCCGATCGCTGGAGCACGATGTCCACCGTCAAGTCGATGACCGCGATGCTCACCGGCATCGCCCTGCACGAAGGGGCCATCGCCAGTCTCGATGATCCGGTGACGCGCTACCTGCCTGCCCTTCAGGGCAGCGCCTATGACGCGGTCACGGTGCGGCATCTGCTCACCATGACCACCGGTACACGATGGACCGAGACCTACGATGATCCGCAGTCCGACGTCAACCGCTACAGCCGCTCGATTGCCAACCGGGTGCCCGGCGGGGTGCTGGCGCTGATGCGCGAATTGCCGGCGGTCGCCAGCCCCGGTTCGCAGTTCTGCTACAACACCGGTGACAGCTATCTGCTGGGCGCGCTGGTGAGCGCGGCCACTGGGCAGCGTCTGGCCGATCTGATGTCCGATCGGATCTGGAAACCTTTCGGCATGGAGTTCGATGCCTTCTATACGCTTGAATGCGAGGGCGGCCAGGAAATCGCCGGCAGTCGCGCCGGCATGACCCTGCGCGACATGGCGCGCTTTGCGCTGTATGTCGCAGCCGACGGTGTCATTGATGGCCGCCCGACCCTGCCTGAAGGCTGGGTGCGCGATTGCGGGACATCGGCCTGCTCGGTGAGCGACCCGGCGATGCGCGCCCGCGGTGTGGTTGGTTACGGCTACTGCTGGTGGATCACCGACGACGGCGCGATGAATGCCTTCGGATTTGCCGGGCAGCGCATCTGGATTGATCGCGACAGTGGCCTCACGGTCGTGATGCTTTCAGCGCAACCGCAGCCGCCCTATCTCACGCCGGCTTATCCCGACTTCGACGCCGAGACGCGAAGCCTGCTGCGGGCTGTGCGTCAGCAGCTGGCCTGATCCGGGCGTCGCCGACTGATCGTGCACCTCAATGCGCCGGCGCTGCACGCTGAGCATGATGGCGTGCCAGCGCCAGACTGAACCACACCGTCAGCAGTCCGAACGCAAGCGCCGCACCGGCCAGCGAGACTGTGAATCCGACCAGCGTCACCGACACCGAGATCAGCGACACGCCGATTGACTGGCCGATGAAAAGGCTGAGCGCAAAAAGCGCGACACCCATGCCGCGATGCGTCGGTGACAGTTGGGTGCCATGGACCTGCAGCGTGTTGTGAAAGCCATAGAAACCCAGGCCAAGGGCACCAGTACCGACTGCGGCGAGCCAGGGGTAGGGCGCCACTGCCACCAGCATCAGCCCGGCGCAGACCATCGTGCCGCCCACCATGACCAGACGCCGCTCGCCCAGACGGCCGATCAGCCGCGCAGCCAGCAGGGTGTAGACAAAGCCGCCCACCCCCATCACCGCAGAAATCATGGCCGCCTGCCACAAGGGGATGCCGAAGCGATCATGCAGGGTGGTCGGAATGAAGGACAGGCCGCCGTACATGATGAGGGCCTCGATCATCACGGCGCCCAGGATCATCCTGGACCAGGGCGGGCGCGCGATCGATGCATAGTTGCGCAGCACCGCCCGCAAGCCGGTGTCGCCGGCCGCCATCGACGGCGCAGGCCGCAGGCGGGCGGCGGGGCTGGCGCGCATCAGGATCGCGACGATGCCAAATAGTGCGGCCAGCACGACGAAGGCCCATCGCCAGCCGACGGTGTCGACGCAGATCCCCCCGATCAGCTGTCCGCAGATCACGCCGATCAGACTGCCGCTCATCACGCGGGCCAGCACCGATTGCCGGGCTTCATAGGGCACCTGATCGCCGATCCAGGCAAAGGCCACCGGAATGATCGCGCCGCCCATGCCACCGGCCAGAACGCGGGCGGCGACCAGGCCATACAGACTGGGCGCCAGTGCGCAGGCGATCGAGGCGAGCGCCGCCAGCATCATCGCGACGGTGATCACCCGAAACTTGCCCAGCCGATCACCGAGCGGGCCGATACCGAGCTGCAGCAGTCCGTAGCTGATCGCAAAGCCGGTATTGACGCTGGCTACGGCGGCGAGGCTGGCCTGAAAGTCGTCGGCAAAGCGCGGCAGCATCGGATCGCAGACCCGCATGGCGGCGCTGCTTGCAAAGCCGCCGAGCGACAGCAGACCGACGATGCGTGTCACGACACGCTGATCGAGTGTGTCGCTCATGCGTGCGCGGTGCGCAGGCCTCGCGAGCGACCCCAGGTCGCATGGGCGGCGGTCAGGGGTAACCGGGTTTCGCAGATGATCTGCACGGCAGCCAAGGTGGTGATTCGGTGGTGTGTTGAAGCAATGCGGGCTGGCAGCAAGGTCATGGCCGGTCGGTGGACAGCGACGGGCCTGGGGTCAAGCGTGGTCCGTCAACCCTCGATTGTGCCTGAGCGGACCGACGGCCCGACCGTGCAGCGATTCGGTTATCGTGCATCGATGAAATCCATCCGCATCGATCGCAACCGTCGCCTGCGCGACGATCCCGGCACCGGCCACAACCGCTGGCATCCCGATATCGAGCCGATCATCGAGGTCGCCCCGGGCGAGGAGTTGCTGCTCGAAACCCGCGATGCCTCTGACGGTCAGGTCAAACCCGGCATGCGCTTCGAGGATCTGGCCAGCCACGACAAGAAGGCCGGGCATCCGCTCACCGGGCCGGTTTTCGTGAAGGGCGCGCAGCCCGGTGATGTGCTCGAAGTGGAGTTTGTCGAGCTGACCGCCCAGCGCCATGGCTGGACGGTCATCCGCCCCGGCGCCGGTTTTCTGCGCGAGATTTTCGATGCCCGCTTTCTGGCGCACTGGGAGGTCGACGGTGGCTTTGCGCGCTCGGCGCAGATTCCGGGCGTGCGCATCCCGGAAGGCATCTTCATGGGCACGGCCGGCGTGGCGCCCTCCCACGAGCAGTTGCTCGCCTGGAGCGCCCGTGAAGCCGATCTGGTGCGACGCGGCGGCATCGCCCTGCTTCCCGATGCCCAGGACGCCGTGCCGTCCCGCGAGCCGATTGCCAGCACCGGCCTGCGCACCATGCCGCCGCGCGAAAACGGCGGCAATGCCGATATCCGTCAGCTCACCCGGGGCGCGAGGCTGCAGTTGCCGGTCGGCGTGACAGGCGCGCTGTTTTCGATGGGCGATGCCCACTATGCGCAGGGCGACTCGGAGTGCTGCATCACCGCCATCGAGATGGGCGCGAGCGGTGTGGTGCGCTTTCGCTTGCTGCCGGGCGAAGCGGCGCGAAGAAAGATGCGCTTTCCGCGCTTTTCGCATCCCGGCTACTTCGCGCCGCCGCAATGGGCCGCGCCGCACAACTTCGTGGCCACCACCGGGCTGCCGATTCGCGATGACGGGACCCAGGAATGCGAGGACCTGACGCTGGCTGCCCGCAATGCGCTGCTCGAGATGATCGCATTGCTTGGCGAGCGCGGTTTCAGCCGCGAGCAGGCCTATGTGATCTGTTCGCTGGCGGTCGATCTGCGCATCAGCAATGCGGTCGACCTGCCGAATGTGTGCGTGAGTGCCCTGCTGCCTGAGGCGATCTTCGACGTCTGATCCTCAGGCGTGGCTGCGCGAATCGAGCTTGAACATCGAATGCGTGGCCACTGAAGCCGCCGTGCAGCCGAGCACCCCGAGGATCGGCAGCAATACCGCGCCGCGCACACCGAACGCGTCGATCGCGTGTCCGGTGAAGAAGGCGCCGAGTGGCCCTCCGCCGGTGGTCATCAGCGTGAGGGCGGCCATGATCCGCGACTGATGACTGGCCGGCGCCTGCTCCTGCATGATCGTGCGGCTCATCGTCATGCCCACGCCCAGGCTCAGACCCCACAGGAAGATGCACAGGTAAAAGCCCCACAAGGGGATGCCGAGACTGATCGGCAACAGTGCCGCGCAAGCCGTGAATTGCGTGACCAGCAGGGCGCGCCCCGGGCGGCGTGCCCCGCCGAGTTGGGTGAGCCCGGCGATGCTCAGCAGCGTGCCTGCCGCAAACATCACATAGGCCGAGGCAATTTCCTGCGCGTCGCCGCTATAGAGGTCGCGCACGGCCAAGGGCAGCAGCACCAGCAGGCTTCCGCCGAAGAACACCCCCATTCCGGTACTGACCAGATAATTGGACCGCAGCACAGGGGTCGAGAAGATCATCGTCAGGCCTGCGCCAAGCTCCGACCAGAGTGAGTTTCTGGACGCTGGCTGGGGCGCTCGTCCACCCGGCAGACGCGATGCCACGAAGATGCCTGTTGCCGCGATGGCTGCCTGCACCAGCAGCACGGTGACCGTACCCAGCCGCGTCGCCTGACCGGCAAAGGCCTGTCCGAGCATCTGCGAGGCAAACTGTGTGCCGATCGCCAGTCCGACCATCTGCTGCACGTTGGGGCCCGCGACCCGCCTGAGCAGGCCGTCTCGAGAGGGCAGCGAAAAAGCACCAATCACGCCCCAGGCCACCGCATAGAGCAGGATGCTCGCTTCGGAGGCCTGGCCTCGCCACAGCAGGAAGGCCAGCACGAGCGGCATGATCATGCCGATGCCCTGCAGGGTCATCAGCCAGCGCCGCTTGTCGACCCTGTCGGCGACCCATCCGCCCATCAACAGAAACAGCAGCAGCGGCAATTGCCCGACCATCTGGGTGATGCCAAAACTGCCTGGCGACTGGTTGAGCTCGATCGCCATCAGGTGGGACAGCATCACCATCTGAATCCCGTTGGGGACCATATAGGTGATCACACTGATCAGGAACCAGTATGCGGACGATGGCAGCGACAGTTGAGGCACGCGGGAAAGAGATGTCTTGCTGAAAGGGCGTCAGAGACCGGCTATCAACTTGCGAGATTAGCGCCGGCGACGGTTCGCATCCACTCGTGTCCGATCAAATTTGCAAAAGACGCCCCGCTTTTTGCTTCGCGCTAACCCCAAAGGCGGAGGGTTTATCCTGTGTCGATTCCAGAACAAGCCAGGAGACCTTCGCGATGACATCGTCCGAACCCGCGTTCAGCATCGAGCCGCTCGAAGACGGCGCAATCTTCCGCATCGAACGCCCCACCAAACTCAATGCCATCACCAAGCCGGTGCTCCTTGGTCTGGCGTCCTGCATCGATGATCTCGAGGCCCGCCGACTGCCCTTGCTGGTTGTCACTGGCCGCGACGAGCGGGCCTTTTGCGCCGGCACCGATCTTGGCGAATTGCAGGGGCTCACTGCCGAGCAGCGTTCGGCCAAGACCTCGATGGCGCGCGCCCTGCTGGTGCGCCTCTCGCGCTCGCGCCTGATTTCGGTGGCCGCCATGAACGGTCTGGCCTATGGTGGCGGGCTCGAGCTTGCCATGGCCTGCATGCTGCGGATTGCGGCACCTCACGTGAAGATGTCCCTGCCCGAGATCAAGCTCGGCCTGCTGCCTGCCTATGCCGGCACACAGTTTCTGCCGGCGATCGTGGGTCCGGCGCGTGCCACCGAACTGATGCTGACCGGCCGGCCGGTCGAGACTGCCGAGGCCCATGCCATCGGCCTGATCCATCGCATTGCCGCGACGCAGCCCGGCCTGATCGAGCAGGCCCTGGCCTTCGGGCGCGAGGTCAGTGGCTTCAGCCCGTCGGCCATCGAAGGCATCCGGCAGTGCATTGCCGCCGCCGGCCCGCAGGTCACCGACGCCGGCCTTGCCGTCGAAGACCATTTCGTTCGCGCCGAATTCGACAGCCCCAATGCCCGCGAAGGGGTGGCTGCCTTCCTCGAGAAACGCGCACCGAGGTTCGCGCGATGAGCGCCGACGAGACCTTCGGCAAGCCGCCGCATGCCGAAACCCTGCGGCTGCAGGATGCGTTTCGCGCGGGCCTTAACTTTGCTGACCGAGCCGATTTCGAGGATGCCCGACGCGGTTTCATCGGCACCATCCCCGACGCGCAGGTGCTGAACGCGCGCGGTGCGGTGGTCTCGAGCATGGCCAAGCTGGCCTTCCTCGACCAGGAAGAAGCGCCGGGTTCGGTCAACCCGAGCCTGTGGCGCCTCGCCCGGCTCAATACCAGTCACGGCCTTTATCAGGTCACCGAGCGGACCTTTCAGGTGCGCGGCTTCGACATCGCCAACATCACTTTCGTCGAGGGTGATAGCGGTGTGATCGTGATCGATCCTTTGACCTTCGGTGAAGCGGCGCGGGCGGCGCTGGCGCTCTATCGGCAGCATCGTGGCGACCGGCCGGTGGTGGCGCTGGTCTACACGCACAGCCACAACGATCATTGCGGTGGCGCGCGCGGCGTGCTCGACGAGAAGGATGCGGTCTCGGGCAAGGTGCCGGTCATTGCGCCCTCAGGCTTCATGGATGCACTGGTCGACGAGTCGGTGCTCACCGGCGTACCGATGATGCGTCGTGCCGCCTTTCAGTTCGGCGGGCCCTTGCCGCCCGGTCCGCGCGGCTATGTCGACAGTGGCCTGGGCAAAGTCACCGGTACCGGGCGCATGGCGCTGATCGAGCCGACCGTCCTCATCACGCAGCCGCGCGAGCGTCATGTGATCGATGGCGTCGAGATCGTCTTTCAGCTCACGCCGGGCTCCGAGGCGCCGGCCGAGATGCACCTGTTTTTCCCGGCGCTGCGCGTGCTGAATCTGGCCGAAAACGCCTGTCAGCTGATGCACAACCTGTGCCCGATCCGCGGTGCCAAGACCCGCGATGCGCTGGCCTGGAGCCAGTACCTCGACCAGGCGCTGGCTGAATACCTGCCGCATGTCGATGTGGTCTATGCCCAGCATCACTGGCCGGTATGGGGTCAGGCCCGCGCGGCCGAGTTCGTGGCCGATCAGCGCGACATGTACCGCTATCTGCACGACCAGACCGTGCGTCTCATGAACCATGGCCTGACGCCGCGCGAGATCGCCGCCGAACTGATGCTGCCCAATGCGCTGTCGCAGCGCTGGCATACCCGTGGCTATTACGGTGCGGTCGCGCACAACGTCAATGCGATCTATGCCCACTACATGGGCCCCTACGACGGCAATCCGGTCAATCTCAATCCGCTGACCCCGGTCGAGGAAGGGCGCCGTTATGTCGAGTACATGGGGGGCGCCGACGAGCTGCTGCGCAAGGCGCGCGCCGACTTCGAGCGCGGCGAGTTCCGCTGGGTGACCCAGGCCATGCATCACCTGGTCTTTGCGCAACCCGACTTCGTGCCGGGGCGAGAGTTGCTGGCCGATGCAATGGAGCAGCTCGGTTATCAGGCCGAGTCGTCAACCTGGCGCAATGCCTATCTGCTGGGCGCGATGGAAATCCGTCGCGACCCGAGCAAGCCTCGTGTGCCCCGACCGATCCTGGGCGCTGTCGGCCTGCTGTCCTCACTGCCGATCGACCGCTATCTGCAGCACATGGCGGTCCGGGTCAACGGGCCGAAGGTCGATGCGATGCGGCTGTGCTTCGACTGGGTGATGAGCGACGAAAAAACACGGCATCGGGTCACGCTGCGCCATGGCGCGCTGACCTCGCTGGCCGGCAGTCATGAGGATTCAGCCGATGCGGTGCTGACGCTCGATCGCCCGACACTGGTGGCCATCGTCGAGTCGGGCAGCGATTTTCTGGCGGCGCTCGATGACGGTCGACTGAAGCTTGAAGGCAATCGCGAGGCCATGCGCCAGCTGTTT
>CAIKZV010000721.1 GCA_903831925.1 uncultured Burkholderiales bacterium | reverse complement strand
CTGAACGGCGCCGAAAATCACAACCCCGAAACGGGCGAAGGCGATTTCGCCCTGCGCAGAGCCGCTGCCATTCAGGCTTATCACGAATGGATGCCCACGCGCGTGACCAAGGCGGACACCATCTATCGCAGCTTCGATTTCGGTGGACTGGTCGCGCTGCACATGCTCGATACCCGACTGATCGGGCGCGACAAGCAACTCGACTACACCAGCTTCTTCAATGCCTCGGGCAGCTTCGATTCGACTGCGTTCGTGGCAGCGGTCAGCAGCCCGACCCGCCAACTGATGGGTGCAACACAGACCAGCTGGCTGCAGCAGCAGATGGGCGCCTCGAAATCGACCTGGCAATTGCTCGGGCAGCAGGTGCTGATCGGGCGCATGAACATCCCCTCGCCGATTCTGTTCGAAGCACTGAAGCCCGGCAGCGGTGTCAGCGTGTCGCAGTATTCGGCCATCGTCTACAAGTATCAGACCGCGCCGCAGACCCTCACGCCCACCGAGCAGTACATCCTGGCTCAGCCCTCGATTCCCTACAACCTCGATGCCTGGGACGGCTATGGCGCCGCGCGCGAAACCGTCTTCGGCATGGCCAAGGCACTCGACAAGAATCTGGTCGTTCTCTCGGGTGACACGCACAACGCCTGGGGCAATGATCTACTGGACATTGGCGGATCGCGGATTGGTGTCGAGTTCGGCGGCACCTCGGTCTCGTCGCCCGGCTTCGAGACCATCTTCCCCGACGATCCTGCCGTGCTGGCAGGGTCGCTGACGGCGCTGATTCCGACGCTCAAGTACGCCGATACCTCGCGCCGAGGATTCATGCTGGTCACCGCCACCGCCGCCGAGTGCAAATGCGAGTGGGTCTTCGTCAACACCGTTGCCAGCCGTACCTACACCGCCAGCGTCGGCAAGACCCTGCGCACCTTGCCGGGCGCAAGCACCGGTCGTCGTCTGGTGGTCTGATCGAGCTCGGCATGCGGCGTGAAGCCGCCGCATGCCTGAAAATGATCGATCGGTACTGCCTGCTCAGGCGTCTGCGAGTCCTGCAGATCCCTGAGCAGATTGCCAGGCAAGCAGCTCCGCCTGGGTGAACCCGGCTCGCAAGCGCGCTTCGACATTGAATGGTGCCTTCGGCGCCGACGCGCCGTAGCGCCTCGCCAGCGCATCCCAGGCGGCCTCGGGCTCGAGCCCCTGCCGGCGGCACAACACGCCATACCAGTGATTGCCGATGGCCACATGGCCGACCTCATCGCGCAGGATGACATCCAGAATCGAACACGCCTTCGCATCACCGGCCTGCTCGAGTTTGCGCCGGATGATCGGGGTGACATCCAGGCCGCGAGCCTCCATCAGTCGCGGCACCAGTGCCATGCGCGGCAAGGGGTCATCGCGGGTTTTCATTGCCATTTCCCACAGTCCGTCGTGGGCATCGAAATCGCCATAGCAGTGCCCGCGGCGCTCGAGCTCATCGGCCAGCAGACTGAAATGCGCGGCTTCCTCGCTGGCCACCGACGCCCAGTCGAGATACCAGTCAGACGGCATGCCTGAGAAGCGCCAGACCGCATCCAGCGCCAGATCGATGGCATTGAACTCGATATGCGCAATGGCATGCAGCAGTGCCGCACGCCCGGCAGGCGTGCCAGCCCCGCGATTCGGCACATTACGGGGATGGACCAGACG
>CAIKZV010000720.1 GCA_903831925.1 uncultured Burkholderiales bacterium | reverse complement strand
GTCGATGACCGTGGTCGGCTCTTACGTCTCGGGTCTGAACGAGCTGCGTGATCTGGTGGCACTTGCTCAGCGAGTGACCTTGCCCGAGATCCCGCTCACCATGCGGCCGCTGTCGCAGGTCAACCAGTCGCTGGAAGACCTGACCGCGGGTCGCGTGGTGGGACGGGTGGTGCTGACCCCCTGATCAGAGGCGTTCGAAGACGGCGGCGATGCCCTGGCCGCCGCCGATGCACATCGTCACCAGGGCATAGCGTCCATTGATGCGATGCAGCTCGTGGATGGCCTTGGTGGCGATGATCGCGCCGGTGGCGCCAATCGGGTGGCCGAGCGAAATGCCGCTGCCGTTGGGGTTGACCTTGGCCGGATCCAGGCCCAACTCGCGGGTCACCGCGCAGGCTTGTGCGGCGAAGGCCTCGTTCGATTCGATCACATCAAGCTGCGCGGTGCTGAGGCCGGCGCGCTCGAGCGCCAGGCGCGAGGCCGGCACCGGGCCGATGCCCATGATCTTCGGATCGACGCCTGCGTGGCCATAGGCCATCAGACGGGCGAGCGGTTTGAGGCCGGCTTTTTCGGCGGCTGAGCGCTCCATCAGCACCAGGGCTGCGGCAGCGTCGTTGATGCCCGAGGCATTGCCGGCGGTGACCGTGCCGTTTTCTTTGACGAAGACCGGCTTGAGCTTGGCGAGGTCATCGATGGTGGCGCCATGACGCACGTGTTCGTCGGTGTCGAAGACGATGGTGCCCTTGCGTGAGGGCAGCTCGATCGGAACGATCTGGTCCTTGAAGTAGCCGGCATTGACCGCGGCCGACGCCCGGCGATGGCTCTCGAGCGCGAGGCCGTCCTGGTCCTGGCGGGTCACCTTGTACTTGGCGGCGACATTTTCGGCGGTCACGCCCATGTGGATCACATCGAAGGGATCGTGCAGGGCGCCGACCATCATGTCGATGGTCTTGCCATCGCCCATGCGTGCACCCCAGCGGGCCGACGGCATCAGATAGGGGCCGCGGCTCATCGATTCGGCGCCACCGCCAATGGCAGCGTCGGCGTCGCCAAGCAGGATGCTCTGGGCGGCCGAGACGATGGCCTGCAGGCCGCTGCCGCACAGACGGTTGACGTTCATGGCGGTCACACCCTCGGGCAGTCCGCCGTCGAGCGCGGCCACGCGCGAGAGGTACATGTCGCGCGGCTCGGTGTTGATCACATGGCCGAAGGACACATGACCGATGCGATCGGGCGCAATGCCGGCGCGAGCCACAGCCGCGCGCACGACGGCGGCGGCAAGCTGGGTGGGGGGAATGTCCTTCAGACTGCCGCCAAAGGTGCCGATGGCGGTCCTGACCGCGCTGACGACAACAACTTCACGCATGGAGAGCTCCTGGGGTCGATGGGGAAACCGCGATTATCCGCCAGCTTCGCGGGCTATCATCGCGACAAATGTCAAAGGAGACGCCATGCAAACCGGTCCTCAGTCCGAAGCTCAGTCAGGCCCTCAGTCAGGTCCTCATCTCGATCCTCAGGTGCGTGATCTGCTCGCACTCTTCGCCGGCCGCCCTGCGCTCAACACCCTGCCGGTCGATGTCGGCCGGCGCGGCTTTGCCAAGTCGGCGGCCGATCTGGTGCCGGTGCCTCCCGGGCCGATCGGGGTTGACCGCCTGATCGCCGGACCCGGTGGCCCGGTGCCGGTGCGCGTCTATCGTCCGGCCGATGCCGGTGCGCAGCCCCTGCCGATCATCCTGTTCTTTCATGGCGGCGGCTGGGTGGTCGGCGATGTCCAGACCCATGACGGCACCGCCCGCAGACTGAGCGCCGGCGCCAATGCGGTGGTGATCTCGGTTGATTACCGGCTTGCGCCCGAACATTGCTTTCCGGCCGCGCCCGACGACTGCGTCGCCGCTACCCGCTGGGCGATCGACCATGCCGCCGAGATCGGCGGTGACGCCTCGCGGGTGATCGTGGCCGGCGACAGTGCTGGTGGCAATCTGGCGGCTGCGGTGGCGCTCAGCCTGCGCGATGCCGGCGGCCCGGCACTGGCCGGGCAGTTGCTGATCTATCCGGTCACCGCGCATCACACCGCGCAATTCGGCTCCTACAGCGAGTTTGCCAGCGGCTTTGGCCTGACCCGTGATGTGATGGCCTGGTTCTGGGACCTCTACCTCGGCACCGCGATGGACGCGCAAGCCGCCCGAAGCCTGTCGCCGCTGGCCGCGCCCTTGCTGGCGACCGACCTGCGCGGACTGCCGCCGGCGCTGGTGCTCACCGCCGCGGTCGATGTGCTGCGCGACGAAGGCGAGGCCTATGGCGTGCGCCTGCGTGAAGCCGGGGTCAGGACCGAGATGGCGCGTTGCGCGGGCATGCATCACGGTTTCTTCAGCTATGGCGGCGTGATCGATGGCGCCGATCGGGCGATGGCGCAGGCCTGCGCCTGGATCGGCTCGCTGCCGCGCGCCTGACATGACCGGCCCCACCGAATCACGCGAGTCGGGGCCGGCTCAGGCAGTCGTGCTGCGCGAGGACGAGATCGAGTTCACCGCCATCCGGGCGCAGGGCGCGGGCGGGCAAAACGTCAACAAGGTCTCGAATGCCATCCATCTGCGTTTCGATGTGGCGGCCTCGTCATTGCCCGAGGCGGTCAAGGCGCGGCTGCTGACCCTTGCCGATACCCGTATCAGCGACGAGGGCGTGGTGGTGATCAAGGCGCAGCGATTTCGCAGCCTCGAGAAAAATCGCTCGGATGCCATCGACCGGCTGCGAGCCATCGTCGATGCCGCGGCCACGGTGGCGACCGAGCGCCGTGCGACCCGGCCGACCGCAGGCGCCAAACGCAAGCGGGTCGACGAGAAGGTGCTGCGCGGCAAGGTCAAGGCGCTGCGCGGGCGGGTTGAGGACTGAGCGGATTGCCGCCTTAGGGCCGGCGTTCCGGTTCCGAGAGCGTGCGCAGGAAAGCGATCAGGTCGGCCGACTGCTGCGCATCGAGATGGAGCGGTCGCAGCAGCGATTCGCCGTCGGCATGCAGGCGTTCGAGATCGATCTCCGAGTAGTGGCGCACCACGTCGGCCAGGCCGGGCAGACTGCCGTCGTGGCCGTAGGGCGCGGTTAGTACCGCACCGCGCAGGCCGGGCACCCTGAATTCGCCGAAATTGCGGTGAGCGGGGGCGAGGTGACGGGTGCGGACGGCCGGGTCGTCGGTCGGATCGACAATCGGATCAACGTATCGCCCGAGCCGGTTGTAGGGATCGGCCAGCACCGCCTTGACGCCGGCATGGCGTCCCGGATCGGGCCGGCTGGCATCGACCATGAAGGGCCGGCCGATGTCATGGAATTCGCCGTTGCTGAAGGCCGGCCCGACATGACAGAGATTGCAGCGGCCTCGGCCCACGAAAAGTTGCAGGCCGCGCAGGGCGTCGCCCGGATAGTCGGCGGTCGCGGCAAGGTCGCCGCGCGCCAGGGCATCGCGCAGGGTGTCGAAGCGTGTCCGCGGCGAATCGAGGGTTTCGAGGTAGGCGGCCAGGGCTTTGGCAATGTCGATGCGCAGGCGGGTCGGATCGGGGTTGGGATCGAGCATTCGATAGCGCGATGACAGGTCGGGGTCGCCCGCCATGAGCGCGGCCAGCGCCGAGGGCCCGGCGCCCATCTCGCGGTCATCGCCAAGCGGGCGCAGCACGAAGGCCCAGAGCGAATCGGCCGCGCCGTCCCAGCCGAACCAGTGCTGCAGCCGGACATCAAGCAGACCCTGCGAATTGCGGTCGAGCGGCCCGCCGTGGGCGGCGACGCTGCGCGCAAGGCCATCGGCAAATCCGCGGTTGGGCTGATGGCAGCTGATGCAGGCGCGCTTGCCGTCGGCCGACAGGCGCGGGTCGGCAAAGAGCCGGCGGCCGAGTTCGATTGCGGCCGGCTGTCCTGAAAAGCGGTTACCCGGATCGGGCGTGAAGGCGACCGGCCAAGGGCCATGCGAAACGATGGCGGCGATCTCGTCGCTCGAGAGTGGCGGGGGCTTCGGGGACGTCGAGAGCGTCAGGGGCGTCAGGGGCGTCAGGGGCGTCAGGGGCGTCAGCCCCGGTGATGCCACCGCTGCCTGTGTCACGGAAGACGCCGTGCTCGCGGATGACGATTGTGGCGACGGCGCAGTGCCGACAGACCGACACGCCGACAGCGCCACCAGTGCGCCCAGCGAGAGCCCAAGCAGCGTCACCGATGTCAACCGCCGCAGGCCGCAGCGCATCGCCTCAGCGCACCGTGAGGTCCTGGGTCAGGCGAAGCGGGCGGCCGTCGGCCTGCATCTCGAAGACCAGTTGCCAGCGCCCCGGCATGTGAAACACCAGCCCGTCGGCCCGCATCAGGGTCGTTGGCCGACCGGTGAGCGAGGGGCGGTAGTTCATGCCGTGCTGATGCTCGGGCATCCAGGCATCGACCTGCAGACGGTCGATGGTTGTGCTCGCACTGCGCGGACACACCTCGAATTCGACCGAAAACGGCGCACCGATCGCGATTGGCTGGGGCTTGGCACGCCAGGCGATGTCGACACCGGGGCCGGCGATCAGGCCACTGCGCAGCCTGCCGGCAGTGGTGCTGTCGGCACCGGCCGTCGGCATGGCGATGGTGGCCGGACAACTCGCGCGCGGTGTGCCCGATGAGCTGTTGCCTGCGACTGTCGCAGCCGGTGCGGCCACACCATTGCCGGCGCTGCCCGCGCTGCGCCAGGCATCGGGTTTGGGTCCGCTGGCCAGCATGGCCTCGGCATTGCGATAGGCGATGCGTTCGGCAAGCTCCGGGGGGAGCTCAGCCAACCAGGCGCGGGCCCAGGCGGCATGCTCGGTGACATACCACCAGCGCTCGGGGGCGAAGGTATCGGTGCCGAGCATGAAGCGGTCGGGGAAGGCGTCGAAGGCGTCGCGCCAGGCCGGGTTGACCTTGCCGCCACTGGCAGGGTCGCTGCGAAAGGCCAGGTCGGCCCACAGCGCCGGATAGCGCCCCAGCAGGGTCTTGACATCGGCCGGCGCCGCAAAGCCGCTGTGGGCCCAGAGGATGCGGGCCTTGGGGTCCTGGCGAAAGACCCGCTCGACCGCCTCGGCATCGCCATGCAGATGCAGCAGCAGACCGTTGTCGCGGGCGAGCTCGACCACTCGGCGCATGACCGGAAGATCGGCATCGGCACCATAGACATGGAACTCGCCGATCGCGGCATAGCGGTAGCGCGCCAGGCGCGACTCAAGGTGCGCAATGATCGTGGGATCGCGCACCCAGGTGCCGATCTCGCTGCGCGTGCGATAGGGCCGCAGCGAGGGCACGATCAGGTCGGGCGCTTCGTTGAACAGCAGCTGCGTGCCGTCATCGGATGAGCTCGACACCATGGCGCGGCGCAGCCCCGCCTTGCGCAGCAGGCCAACCGCTTCGCGCGGCGGGATGGCCTGCACCGCATCCTGGCTGTAATGGATGTGGGCATCGAAGATCGGCAGCTCGGCGGCCCGCGCGTGGGGGCCGGCCAGCAGGCTGAAAACCGTGCCGACCGCAAGGAGCAGGGCGGTGGCGATGCCCGGTGATGATCGCGGCGCAGCCTGTGCGTTGCCGGTAGGGATGAAGCGCGGCGCGGTCGTGGTCATGAGCGATGTCTCGGTGCAGTAAGAGTCGATGCGTCAGTGCATCGGCAGGGCATCTCCCGAAGCCAGCGATGTCGGCCAACGCCTGGCGATCATAAGGTACAGGGCCGGCAGCACGACCAGGGTGAGCAGTGTCGCGCTCACCAGACCACCGATGACCACCACTGCAAGCGGGCGCTGCGTTTCGGCACCAATGCCATGTGACAGGGCCATTGGCAGCAGCCCGAGCATGGCCAGCAGCGCGGTCATCATGACCGTGCGCAAGCGCGACAGGGCGCCGTCGCGCACCGCCGCGCGTATCGCGGCGAAGTCGGTCAGACCGACCGCCCGGGCATTGAAGTCGGAGACCATGACCACGCCGTTGAGGACCGCCTGCCCGAAGAGCGCGATGAAGCCGATGGCAGCCGAGACCGACAGCGGAATCTCGGTGAGCCACAGCGCCACGATGCCGCCGATCATCGCCAGCGGAATATTGGCGATGATCAATGAGGCGCTGGCGATCGATCCGAAGGCGTTAAAGAGCAGCAGGAAGATCAGCAGGATCGACAGCGGCACCACCCACGACAGCCGCGCCATCGCGCGCTGCTGGTTTTCGAATTCGCCCGACCAGACAACGGTATAGCCGGCCGGCAGCTTCACGCTGGTGTCGACGAGTCGCTGCATATCGGCGACGACGCTGCCCATGTCGCGCCCATGGATGAAGACGCCGATGGCGGCAACCCGTTGGCCGTTTTCGCGACTGATACTGAGCGCGCCCTCGGCAGCATGGAACTGCACCAGCTGCGACAGCGGAATCTGCGTTCCGTTGGCCGAGGCAACCAGGATATTCGGCAGGTTGGACAGATCGCGTTGTTCGGGTTGAAGTCGTACGACGATACTGAAATGCCGCTCGCCCTCCCACAGCTCGCTGGTGGCTTTGCCGGCAAGTGCGGCCTCGACCACATCCTGAATATCACCAACGTTCACACCGAAGCGCGAGGCGGCGGCCCGATCAATGTCGAGTCGCATCTGCGGCAGCAGACCGTCACGATCGACGAAGCTGCTGCTCACGCCCTGAACGCCATCGACTCGCTGGCGAATCTGACGAGCGATTTCGCGGATGGTCGCGTAATCGTCACCCTGGACCTTGATGACGATCTGACCTTTGATCTGCGAGATGCTCTCGAGCACGTTGTCGCGGATCGGCTGCGAAAAACTCGGCTCCAGCCCCGGCAAGACGCTGAGTTTCTGATCGAGTTCGCGCAGCAGGGCATCTTTGTCGACACCCTTTCGCCATTCCTCGTCAGGCTTGAGTTCGACGAAAAACTCGGCGACGTTGAAAATCTTGGGGTCGGTGCCGTCATCGGGTCGACCTGCTTTTGAGATGACCGAATGCACTTCGGGGACCGCTGCGAGGATCTTGCGCACCATGCCCGTCGTTCGCTGTGCTTCTTCGGGAGAGACCGACGGTGACATGGTCGTGCTGACCCAGATCGACCCTTCATTGAGTTCCGGCAGAAATTCGCTGCCAAGCCGGGAGGCGACAAGCGCGGCGGCAGCGAGGACACCGATCGCAATCGCGATCACGATCTGGCGCCGGTCGAGCGCGAAGTCGAGCAGTCGTGCATACCGCGCCTTGCAGAAACGCACGATCCAGTTGTCGTCGTGAGGCACGCGTCTTAGGAACCATGAGCACGCCAGCGGAACGACCGTGAGCGACAGGATCAGCGAGCCGATCAGGGCCGAACTCACGGTCCAGGCCATCGGTGAAAAGATGCGTCCCTCATGCCGCTGGAGCGTGAAGATCGGGATGTGGGCGACGATGATGATCATCATCGAAAAGAGCGTCGGACGCCCGACTTCGACCGCGGCGGCGAGTACCGCATCGCGGCGTGCGCCGGGGTTATGAATCTCGTCGTCACTCAACTGCCCCAGCCGACGGAAGATGTTTTCGACGACGATGACCGCGCCGTCGACGATGATGCCGAAGTCGAGCGCGCCCAGTGACAGCAGGTTGGCAGGGATGCCGACGAAGGTCAGGCCAAGAAAGGTCGCCAGCAGCGACAGTGGAATGACTGAGGCGACGATCAGCGCGGCTCTGACATTAGTCAGGAAGAGCCACAGAACGAGTGTGACCAGTACCGCTCCCTCGAGCAGGTTATGGAAGACGGTGTTGAGCGTCTTGGCGATCAGCCAGGAGCGATCGTAGTAAGGCACCATCTCGACGCCTTTGGGCAACTGCTTGGCGTTGATGTAATCCATTTTCTCTTTAATGCCTGCGAGCACGTTCGAGGGGTTCTCCCCTTTTCGCATGATCACGATGCCATTGACGATGTCGTCGTCGTTGTGATCTCCAATCGTCTGCCCGACGATGCCCTGGGCGGGTGAGGCGCCGACCCTGACCGTGGCGATGTCCTTGACGGTGACCGGCACGCCGTTCTTGACCGACACCACGACATTGGCGATGTCGGCCGAGGTGCGCAGTTCGCCGATGGAGCGGATCAGGTACTGCTGTGAACCGTGGCTGACAGCGCCGCCACCTGCGTTGGCGTTGGCTCGTTGAAGCGCGGTAAACAGGTCGCCGAGGTTGAGTCCGCGATCGCGCAGGCGCTGCAGATCCGGGTTGACCTCGTATTGTTTGATCGTGCCGCCCATCGTGACCACATCGGCCACACCCGGCACGCGTCGAAGATTTTTTTCGACTACCCAGTCCTGCAGTGTTCGAAGTTGCTGGGGCGTGTAGCCGTCGCCGCGCAGGCGGAACCTGAAAATCTCGCCGATCGCGGTTTGGGGTGGCAGCACCGAGACCGAGACCCCATTCGGAACGTCAAGGGTGGTGAGTCGCTCGTTGACGCGCTGGCGCGCGATGACATCGGTTGGCTTGTCATTGAAGGTGACGATGGTGAAGGCCAGGCCGAACATTGTGTGGGAAAACAGGCGAACCGAATCGGGAAGGCCAGAAAGCGATACCTCGATCGGCAGCGTCACCTGGCGCTCAACCTCTTCGGCAGCGCGCCCCGGGTACAGACCGATCACCGTCACCTGGGTGTCCGAGACATCGGGAAACGCTTCGATTGGCAGATTTTTGAAGGCGACCGTGCCCGCGCCGATGAACAGCAGCAGTCCGAAGACCACCAGCCATGGCTGGTGCAGGGCGAAGTAGATGATTCGCCTGATCATGGGCGCGCCTCTTTCTGCGCGACCGGCGGCACCTTGGCTTCGGCCAGGATCTGCTGGAGAAACAGATTGCCTTCGGTGACGACGCGCTGGCCATCGCGCAGCCCCTGCACCGCGCTTCGGCTGGCCATCTCGCGCACCAGCGTGATTTCGGTGCGAGTGAATCCGCCATCGGGGTCGGCGATAAAGACGTAGCGCTTCCCGCCGATCAGCAGTACCGCACTGGCCGCGACATTCTTGAGCCGGCCGGCGGTTTCGCCTTCGGCCACCGGAAAGCTGGCATTGACAAACATCTCGCCTTTGAGCAGGCGGTCAGGGTTGGGGACGCTGCCGCGCAGCCTGAAGGTGCGCGACTCCGGGTCGATCGAGTCGCCGATGACTGCGAGCGTGCCGCTGAAGCGTCGCTCGGGATAGGCCGGTGTCACCAGGGTGAGGGTGGTGCCGCGCTTGACGCCGGCAAGGCGCGGCAACTCGGACTCGGTGGCATCGAGCCGCACCCATAGCCTGGCCGGGTCGGTGATGACAAAGAGCGGGGCACCACCGCTGTCGGGGCGAAATTCCTGCCCGGCATTGACCGAACGCTCGACCACGATGCCTGCAATCGGTGAGCGCAGCACGAAGTTGGGGCCGCTGCCGGCACCGATCTGCTTCAGGCGGGTCTGGGTCCGTTCGCGCTCGATCCGCTTGCCGGCATCATCGGCTTCAGCCTGGCGCAGGTCTTTTTGCGAGACGATGCCGGCGTCGTGGAGTTCGCGCAGCCGCTTGAGATTGTCGGTCGCCAGTTGCAGGTCGTTGTCGGCGCTGCGCGCTTCAGCCACCGCCGTGCCGAATTCGGCCGAGGCCATCTCGGCCAGCGGCTGCCCTGCGGTGACGGTATCGCCCACGGTGACCAGCGGCCGAACCACCCGGCCTGCAAAGGGCGCCTGAACGCGGACTGTGCGGTCTTCGTCCCAGATCAGGCGGCCCGGCAGGGTCAGGGCGACATCGCCCGCGTCCTGCACCGCTTCGCTGCGGATGCCGTCGACCCGCCCGGTGAATCGGACGGTGTCGCCGCTGACGGTCGGGCCGGCCTGCGCCGGCGGCGCGTCGGGGGTTCTGTCGCAGCCGGTCAGCAGTGCAGCCGATGTGAGAACGGCGGCGATCAGCAGCGCTGCTGCGGCGCTGGCGTGCCGGCGGGTTGAAGGTTTGGTGCTCATGGGGACGCTCATTTCACACTGACGGGTAAAGGCTGCGAAAGCCGAAGCGATTCGCCGAAGATCGGATCGGCCGCCGCAGTGGCGGTGAGCATTTCAGCACGCGCGGCAGCATCGGCGCGGTCTTCGTCGAGCCGCACGGCGAGTGCTTCGAGCTGAAGCGCCCGCAACTGGCGAAGGGCATCGATCAGCTCAAGCACGTTGCCCGCACCCTTGCGGTAGGCGAGTTCTGCGTTGGTCACGACCTTCTCGGCCACCGGAAGCGCCTCGCGCTCGAGTCGCTCGCGGCGTAGACGAGCGCCAAGCCTTGCTTCGAGCAGACGCTGCTGATCGGCTCTGGCCTGCTGCTCCAGACGCGCCCGCGCGGCGGCGACGAAATCGCGATCGGCCTCGGCGCGCGCGAGTTCGCCTTCATAACGATGGTTGATGAAAAGCGGGATCGAGACATAGGCGCCCAGCGTCGTCCCGAAGCCGGTCGGCGGCGCAAACCGATCGACCTGCAGGCCGATCGAGATGTCGCGGGTCTGCAGACTGCGGGCGAGTTCGGCCTGCGAGTCGGCAGCCGCCTGCTGGGCACGCGCCGCTTGCAGGTCGGGCCGCTCAGCGTCGCCTGCCGGAATGATGGTCGCGCTTGCAGGCTCGGAGGCCGGCCAGGGCGATACCACCTTGAGCTGCGGCGCCTGGGGCTCCATCGCAAGCAGCGACGCCAGGACGAAGCGGGCGCGAACCGTCTCGCTGTTGGCGGCGATCCGGTCGGTCTCGGCGCGCTGCAGATCGAGGTCGATGCGGGCGACGTCGCTGGCGGCAATATCGCCGGCCTTCAGACGACGCTGCGCCGAGTCGTAGGTATTGCGATAGAGCGCGGTGAGCTCTCGCTGCAGACGCGATTTTTCCTGTGCGCCCCACAGATCGATCCAGGCGTTGGCCAGCAAGAGCTGCTGCTGGCGCAGCATGTCGGCGGCGCTCCATCCGGCCGCACGCAGACTCTGGCTGGCGGCCTGAACCCGCAGATCGCGCTTGTTGCCACGCTCGATCGGCTGGTCGAGTCGCGCGAGCCAGTCGACCTGCTTGTCGAAGGGAGCGCCCGAGCCTGCGCCCACCGTGGTGCTGTATTGGCCCACGCCGGTTGACAGGGTCGGATTGGGTCTTTGCCCGGCGATCTGGACGTCGGCCTGCGCTGCTCTGAGCGATTGCAGTGCGAGTCGGAAATCCCGGTTGCACTGAGCCAGGCGCTGCTGGGCGAGGGGCCAGTTCAGTTCGGGGCTCGGCTGAGCGGCGCAGTCGACCGCCGGCGCCTCGGTCACGGCCGG
>CAIKZV010000719.1 GCA_903831925.1 uncultured Burkholderiales bacterium | reverse complement strand
CATCTCGGGCCTGGACGAGGTGTCCTTCCACATGAGCGGCACAGAAGCCGTGATGCAGGCCGTGCGCCTGGCGCGTTATCACACGAAGCGCCAGTACCTGGTGCGTTTCTCCGGCGCCTACCACGGCTGGTGGGAAGACGTGCAGCCCGGCCCCGGCAACCCGGTCAAGCCGCGCGACGTGTACACGCTGCGCGACATGGACGACCGCGCACTCGGGGTGCTGCGCACGCGCCACGATATCGCCTGCGTGCTGATCAATCCGCTGCAGGCGCTGCATCCGAACAGCCCGGCACCCGGCGACTCGTCGCTGGTCGACAGTTCGCGTCGCGCGGGCTTCGACCGCGAGGCCTATACCGTTTGGCTGAAAAAACTGCGCGAGGTCTGCACCGAGCGCGGCATCGTGCTGATCTTCGATGAGGTCTTCGTGGGCTTTCGCCTCGCCCCCGGCGGCGCCCAGGAATACTTCGGCGTGAAGGCCGACATGGTCACCTACGGCAAGACGCTGGGCGGCGGCCTGCCGGTGGGCGTGGTCTGCGGACGCGCCAGCCTGATGCGGCGCTGGCGCGACGAGCGCCCGGCCGACATCTGCTTTGCACGCGGCACCTTCAATGCGCATCCGCATGTGATGGGCGCGATGTCGGCCTTCCTCGACCGGCTCGAGGACGACGACGTCAAGGCGATCTACGACGGGCTGGACGAGCGCTGGAATGCCCGCGCCGATCGATTCAATCAGGCCCTGACTGACGCCGGTCTGCCGATCCGCGTGGCCAACCTCTCGACGATCTGGACCGTCTTCTATACCGAGCCCAGCCGCTATAACTGGATGCTTCAGTACTACCTGCGACAAGCCGGACTGGCACTGTCGTGGGTCGGCACTGGCAGGATGGTCTTCAGCCTGAACTACAGTGAGGCTGACTTCGAGGTGGTGCAGGCCCGCTTCATCGAAGCAGGCCAGCAGATGCGTCGCGACGGCTGGTGGTGGAGCAATCCCGAACAGACCAACCGAACGATCCGGCGCGGGATCCTGCGCGAGGTGCTGTCGACCCGCTTGCGGGGCACGCACCGCGCCTGACCGCTGTCAGCCGTGCTTGCGCAGCGAGTCCATCGGATCGA
Source organism: uncultured Burkholderiales bacterium (assembly GCA_903831925.1). GTDB lineage: Bacteria > Pseudomonadota > Gammaproteobacteria > Burkholderiales > Burkholderiaceae_E > UBA4615. Next base: position 1,954 of record CAIKZV010000719.1, on the reverse strand, counting down.
TGAGCTCGCCGCGAAGCAGGCGCAGCGGTGCGCCGCAGTAGAGCTTGGTGTCGTGGAAAGGGTCGGTGATGATTTTGGTCGCCCACACCAGCCCGGTCACCAGGCTCTGCTGTTTCCAGAGCTGCAACACGCGAAACACCAGGCCGCCCACACCAAGCGCCAGCCACATCAGACCGACGTCACGCACGAAGCCCCATGAATCGATGCTCGGCTCGATGAGACCGAAAAGGCCGCGGTCGAACCAGAGCACCAGCGGCGAAATCGCCCAGATGCCCATCAGCACGACCTTGCGGCGCAGGTTGTAGCCGACCTTGATCTCTTCCTTGTGCTCATGGGTGACGCGATTGACGTCGTCATAGCCCTTGGGCTCGAAAAAGAAATGCCCCGCCTGACGGCTCGTCATCGAGACCAGCCAGGCTGTCAGGCCGGCGATCGCCGGATCGATGAACAGCAGGGCATAGGACGCAATGAAGCTGAGCGCACTGATCAGATGCAGCGACTGGTTGATGGTGCTGTGGTGATAGAAGCGGTGGTCGTCAAAGCGCTGGATGCGCAGCTGTTCGAGAAAATAGTTCATCGTCTCTCCGGATCGAATTTTTCCAAGGCGCGAACGCGGTCAGTGCGACAAAACTGGCGACACGAGCCAGGGAGCGCGTCAGCGGTGTGACCGGATCATGACGCCGCTCTGTGAACGCCGCATGACCATTCGATGACCGTTCGTTTGCGATACGACGAATGGTCGCGGCGCGACACCGCATGACATCCTGTCAGCAAACAGTCATCGATTTGTTTTGTTGCAGCGCGATCATAGCCGGATGCTTGCTGATGAAAGTGCTGCGTCGATCCAGATCGACGACTTGCCGCCCTCGCGCCGCTCCTTGCGGGTCGCGGTCGTCACCGAAACCTATCCGCCCGAAGTCAATGGCGTGGCACTCACCGCCGCGCAGGTGGTGCAGGGCCTGCAGCGGCGCGATCACCACATTCGTCTGATCCGGCCACGACAGAGCGCCGATGCCGATGGCAGCGAATCGCCGCGTCTGGACGAAGTGCTGCTGCGGGGCCTGCCGATCCCGCGTTATCCGCATCTGCGCATGGGCCTGCCGGCCAAGCGCGCCCTGGTCGATCTGTGGTCGAAACAGCGGCCTGACCTGGTGCACATCGTGACCGAAGGTCCGCTCGGCTGGTCGGCGCTGCAGGCCGCCACCCGCCTGAAGTTGCCGGTCTGCTCCGACTTTCGTACCAACTTTCATGCCTACAGCCGCCATTACGGCATGGGCTGGCTTCACAAGCCGATCGTCTCTTATCTGCGCAAGTTCCATAACCGCTCGCAGTTCACGATGGTGCCGACCGAAGCGCTGGCAGCAGACCTGCAGAAATATGGCTTTCGGCGCCTGCGCGTTGTCGCCCGCGGCGTCGACACCGTGCGCTTCGACCCGGCTCACCGCAGCCAGTCGCTGCGTCAATCGTGGGGCTGCGGCGAACGCACGCGGGTGGTTCTGAGCGTAGGCCGCCTGGCCCCAGAGAAAAATCTCGATCTGCTCTTTCAGGCCTACGACGCGATGCGTCGCATCGAACCCGATCTGAAGCTGGTGATGGTGGGCGATGGTCCGCTGATGCGCGATTTCAGGGCCAGCCGCCAGGATGCGATCTTCGCCGGCGCCCAGCGCGGCGCAGCGCTGGCCGAGCATTACGCTTCGGCCGACCTCTTTCTCTTTCCGAGCCTGACCGAGACCTTCGGCAATGTCACGCCCGAGGCCATGGCCAGCGGCCTGGCAGTGCTGGCCTACGACTACGCTGCCGCCGGCCAGCTGATCCGCCACCAGGAAAGCGGGCTACTTGCGCCACTTGGGCAGCCGGCACGCTTTTGCGATCTGGCCGTGCAGCTGGTCGCCGAGCCGCAGCGCGCGCGCGACATGGGCACGCACGCCCGAACGCTCGCCGAATCGATGAGCTG
>CAIKZV010000718.1 GCA_903831925.1 uncultured Burkholderiales bacterium | reverse complement strand
GCGCCCTGCTGGCTGCCGGCACGCAGCTTGGCGTCTGGTGACGCTCCTGCGTTTCCAACGAACGATGCGATTCATGGCGATAATCGAGCTCTGACTGACCGCCGCACTGCCGACGCCCCTGCGCTCGCGCAGACCGACACCGACGCCCGGGACGATTCAAACCCATGCACAAGACCCCCCAGAGGCGCAATGCTGCCTTCACCGCAGTGCTGCTTGCCTGCCTTGCGGCCGGGCTGCTGACAGCCCCGTTCAGTGCGGCCAAGCCCCCTGCCCCGCCGGGTGTCGACGGGATAAGCATCGACGTCCAGGACGGCGACTCCTTCGTGATGCGTGATGATCTCGGGAACCGACACCGCGTGCGCATTTCGGGCATCGACGCGCCCGAGAAGTCTCAACCCTTCGCAGACCGATCGCGCCAGCATCTGCGCGATCTCATGCGCGATGCACGCATCCGGCTCGAGCCGGTCAAGATCGATGTGTTCGGGCGAACCGTTGCCAGAGTGTGGATCCTGTCGGAAGACGGCAAATCAGGGCGAGATGCCGGGCTGGTCCAGATCGAGGCCGGTATGGCCTGGCATTTCAAGCGCTACAGGTCCGACCAGCACGATCAGGACGCGGCACGCTACGCGAAGGCTGAGCGGGAAGCGCGATCCGAAGGACTCGGTCTGTGGCGCGATGCGAGCCCTGAACCACCGTGGGAATTCAGGACGCGCGTCAAGCGCGGTGATCAGGGTGAACCCAGACCGCGTTCAGCCTTGAACTGAGCGATGCGCAGTCGCGCCCTTTTTACGACGACCTGCCAGGGCCGCCGCGACCGCGAGCCCGGCGGCAAGCATCACCACCGGCTCGGCACCGGGTATCGGCGCGATGGTCTCGGCCCCAACCAGCACCGGAGTACCGCGTGTGACCAACTCGCCCGGGGTTGTTGTGAAATCGTAGATCCCAGTCCTGGAATACAGCTTGAAATCCTCGATCGACACGCCAGAGCCAGCATAGACATACGCCAGGAAAGTCTGGGGAATACCGGCAACCAAGGAAAAGGTCGTCGACTGTATCGTCGAATTGTAGGTATTCGTGCTGTAGGAAAGCGTCGACAAGTCTGCGAACGTACCCGAGCCAGGGACCGGCGTCACCGCTTGCGAGGAGCCAAAATAGAATGAGGCCAGTAAAGGAACCGCTGACCCGAAGGGCGTTGAGGTCGGTGTGAATTTTCCGCTGGCTTCAAGGGAGAAATTAATACTTAAATCAAGCGTTGAGGTAACCGAACCCCCGATCGAGATCCACTTGCCGCCAGCCTGATTCTGGCCCTGCGAAGTCACCCAGACAGAGAGACTGTCAGAACTCCAGCTGTCATCCAGCCACGACCTCGTCGTAATGGGCGTCTGGTAGAAATATTTCAGTCCAGCGGTGGTCTCGGTCGGTGGCGTCTGAATCTCGCTGCTTGCTTCATATGTGACGCTGGTCGAGTCGTTCCGGCGATAGTACTGGTGGGCGGTCGAAACAGAAGACGACGTCGATACGTCGGGCGACACGAGGTTGCCGAGATTGCTCGTCTGGACAGTAACAGTGCCGGATTCGATCTTCGCGGCGAGCGCCGGATTAAGCGACACCCCAATCAATGACGCTGACGCTACAGCCCGCATGACAACGGTTAGACGCAACATGAGGGCAGGTCCTTGCTGGATGGATTCGAATAACTTGATTTTCCCAGCGTGACGTTTATCCGAGATTTCGCAAGCCGAAGGATCCCCAGCCCAATACGATCAACGATGATCTTGCCGATGATGCCGATCGGCTCATAATCCCAACGCGCCCCTCTCGCAAGCTGCCAAGCGACGTAGCATCGCCCAGCCAAGCAGCGCGTCAAGCTAGGTCGGGTCAAACGCGGTCGGCACCCCGAGTCCGCCGAACCGTCTCAAACAGCACGATGCCGGCCGCCACCGACACATTCAGGCTTTCGACCTGACCGGCCATCGGAATCGACACCAGTCGATCGCAGCGCTCGCGGGTGAGGCGACGCAGGCCCACCCCTTCAGCGCCAAGCGCCCAGGCCACCGAGGCCGGCACATCAGCCTCATAGAGCGACTGCTCGGCACCATCGGCCGTACCGATCACGGTAATCGAGCGATCCTCCAGCACATCGATCGAACGCGCGAGATTGGTGACCATGATGTAGGGCACGCTGTCGGCCGCGCCGCTTGCGGTCTGGATCGCGGTTTCATTGAGCGGGCAGGCATGATCCTTGGGCGCGATGACCGCATGCACGCCAGCGCCATCGGCCACTCTCAGACAGGCGCCAAGATTGCGCGGATCGGTCACCCCATCAAGCACCAGCAGAAAGGCCGGCCCCTCGATCGCGTCGAGCAGGTCTTCCAGACCCATCACCGGTGGGCGCGATTCGACGATTGCCACCACACCCTGATGGCGGCGACTCGGGCACATGCGATCGAGCCGCGACACCTCGACTCGACGCGCATCGATGCCGAGCTTGGCGGCCAGCGCCAGCAGATCACGTGCTCGACCATCGTCTCGTCGGGCATCGACGTAAAGTTCGCGCACCGAGCCGGCAGCCTGTCGCAAACGCGAGGTCACCGAATGAAAACCAAATATCAGCATTCGCCGACTTCCTTATCGAAACCGAACATCAGCGACCCTGCTTGCGTTTGGGGCCACGCATTTCCTTGCGTCCGTTACGGCCGCGCGCAGCCTGTCGGGCAGCCTGCGCCTTGACGACCCCCTCGGACTTCGGACGCGCGGCCTTTCGCCCCGCCGCCCCAAACTCGGGCGCGGGACCGAGTTCGGCCACGGTTGGCACCTTGACACCCGGGCGGGCTCGATCGCTGCGCGGCATGTCATCACGCACAAGCCTGAACTCGATTCGCCGGGCTTCAAGATCAACACGTGAGACCTGGACATCAAGCTCATCGGTCAGGCGATAGCGAAGCCCGGTGCGCTCGCCCCGCAACTCGTGAGCCGCCTCGATGTACTGAAAATACTCGCTGCCGAGCTCCGAGACATGCACCATGCCTTCGACGTAAAGCTCCTCGAGGGTCACGAAAATTCCGAAGCTTGCCAGCCCGGTGATGCGGCCGCGGAACTGTTCACCGACCCGCTCGCGCATGAACTGGCACTTCAGCCAAGCCTCGACATCGCGTGACGCGTCATCGGCGCGGCGCTCATTCGACGAGCAGATCACGCCCAGCGTCTCCCAGCGGTCGAGCTCCTCGCGCTGAGCAGCACTCAACTGACTGCGGGTCTGTGCACGATCGTCGGCTTGAGCGAGTTTTCGCGCCGACGGCATGGCCGGTGCGACACCACGCTTGCCGCGCGCAGGCGGCGTACGTTGGGTCACGTCATCGGAGGGCACTGGCGGCTGATATCGCCGGCCTTGCAGCAGCGCCTTGATTGCACGGTGCGTCAGCAGATCGGGATAGCGACGGATCGGTGAGGTGAAATGAGCATAGGCCTCATAGGACAGCCCAAAGTGACCGACGTTATGCGGCGAATAGACCGCCTGCTGCATCGATCGCAGCAGCATGGTCTGCAGCAACTGCGCATCAGGTCGCCCGGCGATCTGCGCCGCAATCGCAGCATAGTCGGAGGGCCTGGGGTCATCCCCGCCACCAAGCGCAAGGCCCAGTCCCTGCAAAAACTCACGCAGCAGCGTCAAACGTTCGGGCGACGGACCTTCGTGAATCCGGAACAGCGCCGGATGCTTGCTGCGCGCAAGGAAATCCGCGGCACAGGTATTGGCCGCCAGCATGCATTCTTCGATCAGCTTGTGGGCGTCGTTGCGCGTGCGTGCAACGATCTTTTCGATTCGCCCCGCGAAATCGCAGACGATCTTCGTCTCCACCGACTCGAAGTCCATCGCACCGCGTACTTCACGCGCCTTGGCAAACGTGCGATAGAGCTCATAGAGATTCTGAAGATGCCCCGCGATCGGCGCGAGCTGCCGCGCCGCAGCAGGGTCACGGCCCGACAACACCGACCAGACCTGGTCATAGGTCAGCCGTGCCGCCGAATGCATGACCGCTTCATAGAACTGATAGGCCTTCATCTGTCCGGTGGCGGAGATGACCATGTCGGCCACCAGCACCAGCCGGTCGACTTGAGGATTCAGCGAGCACAGGCCATTGGAGATTTTCTCGGGAAGCATCTGAATCACCCGACGCGGGAAATACACCGAGGTCGAGCGCTCGATCGCATCGGCGACCAGCGCATCTCCATGGGTCACATAGTGGCTGACGTCGGCAATCGCCACCAGCAGTCGCCATCCGCCTGCACGTCGGCCCGAACTCTCCAGCGGCTCGCAATAGACAGCGTCATCAAAGTCCCGGGCATCCTCACCGTCGATCGTCACCAGCGGCACATCGCGCAGATCGACCCTGCGCTTCAGATCGCCAGGCCTGACCTGCGACGGCATCTTTGCGGCCAGTTGCAGCGCGGCGTCCGAAAACTGATGCGGCACATCGAATTTTCGGACCGCGATTTCAATTTCCATGCCGGGATCGTCAATGCTCCCGAGGACTTCAACCACCCGCCCCATCGGTTGGGAATGAATATTCGGCGGAGTCACGATCTCGACCGTGACCACCTGCCCCGGCTGCGCCTTCGCCGCATCACCCGGCGCGATCAGAATGTCGTGCTTGATCCGCTGGTCTTCCGGAACCACGACGGTCAGACCTCGCTCGATCAGCAACCGCCCCACCAGCTTTCGCTGGCCGCGATCGGTGACCTCGACAATCGCACCCTCGGGTCGACCGCGGCTGTCGGTTCCGGAGCGCCTGACCAATGCCCGATCGCCATGCATCGCCTTTTGCATCTCGCGGGGCGACAGAAACAGATCGGGACCGCCGGCATCGGGAATGAGAAAGCCGAAGCCATCACGATGCCCGGTGATGCGCCCGGCGACCAACTCGAGGCGAGTCGCCACCAGCAGCACACCCTTTCGGTTGGGCAGCAGTTGACCGTCGCGCTCCATCGCGAGAATGCGCTTCTCGAGGATCGGGAAGTTTCTCGATGTCACACCGAGACGCTCAGCCACTTCCTGCGGCGTCAGCGGTGAATCGGCAACGCGAAGCGATTCAAGGATTTCTTCGCGAGAAGGAGGAACCCAGGTTTTGGTCACGATTTGACAGAACTCACGGTGGGTTTATACTTTCGGGTTCGGGTGACGCCAGTCACATCGAAGCCCAGATGGCGGAATTGGTAGACGCACTAGGTTCAGGTCCTAGCGCCAGCAATGGTGTGGAGGTTCGAGTCCTCTTCTGGGCACCATCGGTACTGCCAGCCGATGTGCAACTTGCGATCCGACGACGATAATTTTCAGCTCGGTCAGAAGCCCGCAAGAAAAAATCCTTTTGTACGAGCCGGAAACAATCGCCCGCGAAAGAATAAGGAGCCGATCGGCTCCTTATATTGGGTTCGATCAAGGTGTCTTCACACATCGACCGAACCCGGCGCTGCTGTGAAGCATCACGGATGAAACGATGCCGACGTCAGCTCAATCAGCAGCTCGGAAATCGTTGCGCTCAGTGCACGGTTGATTTCTTCGAGGTTTGCAATCTGATCGATGCGATCACGCAGACGTTCGCGTTCGGTCGAGCTCAGCAGCCGATACATGATGCCGGTGGCGCGCAGCAGACCAATCAGCAAGGCATCACGGGTATCCGGAATCTCATCGTTATTGAGCAGTGTCATGACGCGGCTCTTGACCTCACGCTCTTCGATGCCGCTTGTGGGCGGATAAACGCGGGTCTTGAAGACCCAGAGCAGGCGCTTCTCAACCGACTGCAATACGCCATGATCAACCAGGCCCGCAATCACGCGCTCGCGAAGGACCGGGCCGGGCGCAGCCAATCGACGCAACCAGGCGGAGGTCGGCAACTGGCGGCTTTCAGCAACGATCTCTTCGAGGGGCTCGTCAAGGATCGCTTTACCGGTCGGCTTGGGAGAGATCACGAACAGTTTTTGCTCGTCACTGTCGATGCGGCCGGCGAGTTCGAGTTCCATCAGGAGCGAAGCCGCCATGGCGACCTCGAGAGAAAACGGGGGCAGGCTCAGAAGCGAACCGCTTTCGTCGTCGAGCGCAATCAGGACGAGTTCTTCTGCGAGGGTCAGTTTATGAGGAGCGTTCATGGTCGGGCCTCACACGCGAACTTCGAGGATCTTGTCGAAACCGCTGATCTTGAGCACCTCGAGGATTGCCGGCTTAGGCGACGACAGGACGACCTTTCCCCCCTTGCCCTTAGCTGCCTTGGCTGCAACCAGCAGCACACGCAAACCGGCGCTGCTGACGTAATCAAGGCCTGACAGATCAATGTTGAGCGTATTGACGTCATCGACCAGCAAGCCAAGAAATTCTTTTTCATAGCTTGCGGCGTTGGCGCCATCAAGCCTGCCCACCGGCTTGCAATCTTTTGAAGTCGTCAT
>CAIKZV010000717.1 GCA_903831925.1 uncultured Burkholderiales bacterium | reverse complement strand
GCCCAGCACTTCATAAAGCATGCGGGCCGAGCGGCCGGTACGACGTTCGGCCCGCAGCGACTCGACAATATCCCAGGCTTCGGTCCCGAGCACCCGCAGCACGATCTCCCGGTCGGAGAACGAGGTGTAGTTGTAGGGAATTTCGCGCAGACGCGCGTCGTCTTGGGCTGCATGGCCGGCCACAGCCAGCGGGATGGGCGCATTCATCCGTCGAATTGTAGACCGCCGACCGGTTCCCCGCCTGTCAGCGGGGGCATGCGACAGCGGACTCAGCGACTGATGAAGGGCGCGGCAAACTTCATCCACCAGGCATCAGGGATCCAGAGCAGCGCACCGGTGAAGCTCACATAGCGGATGAACTTGCCGATCGCCATGTAGACCGCGCTTGGCCAGAACGGCAGCCTGAGCCAGCCGGCCACCGCACACAGCGGATCGCCGACCACCGGCAACCAGGCCAGCAGCAGCATTTTCGGGCCGAAACGCTGGAGCCAGGCGAGATAGCGGGGAGCGCGCTTCTCGGCCAGGACTTTCTTGGCCCCCAGCCCCAGCCAGAAACTGGTGAGTCCGCCAAGGGTATTGGCCAGCGTCGCCACCGACACCGTCAGCCAGAACTGGTCAGGGTTGAGTTTGACGAATCCGAAGACCGCCGGCTCCGATCCCATCGGCAGCAGGGTCGCCGAAATGAAGGCGATGAGCGACACGCTCAGCAGGCCGTTTTCGGGCACGGCATACCAGGCCAGGAGGTGGTCGAGGAAGGCTTGCATCCGGACAGTTTATGTCGGCGGGTAGAATCGGCGCCCTTATATCGAACACCTTATGCCAGCCGACTATCTCAAACGAATCCTGACCGCGCGCGTCTACGACGTGGCGGTCGAATCGCCGCTCGAGCGCGCCGAGACACTGTCTGCCCGGCTCGGCAACACCGTGATGCTCAAACGTGAAGACCTGCAGTCGGTCTTCTCCTTCAAGCTGCGCGGTGCCTATAACAAGATGGCGCATCTGTCGGCGCAGCAACTCGCCGCCGGCGTGATCGCTGCCTCGGCCGGCAACCATGCCCAGGGCGTGGCACTGGCCGCCGGCCGGCTCGGCTGCCGAGCGGTCATCGTGATGCCGGTGACCACACCGCAGGTCAAGATCGACGCGGTCCTGGCTCGCGGCGCGCAGGTGGTACTGCACGGCGACTCCTACTCTGACGCCTATGGCCATGCGCTTGAGCTGCAGGCCCGCGATCAGCTCACCTTCGTTCATCCCTTTGATGACCCCGATGTGATCGCCGGCCAGGGCACGATCGGCATGGAGGTGCTGCGCCAGCATCCCGGCCCGATCGATGCGATCTTCATCCCCATCGGCGGGGGCGGCCTGGCGGCAGGCGTGTCGGCCTACGTGAAGCAGCTGCGCCCCGAGATCAGGCTGATCGGCGTCCAGACCGTCGACTCCGACGCGATGGCCCGTTCGCTGAAGGCCGGACGGCGCATCGAACTGGCCGAAGTCGGGCTGTTTTCCGACGGCACGGCGGTCAAGCAGGTCGGCGTCGAGACCTTTCGCCTGTGCCAGGCTTGCCTGGACGATGTCATCCTGGTCGATACCGATGAAATCTGCGCGGCAATCAAGGACGTCTTTCAGGACACCCGCTCGATCCTCGAGCCGGCCGGCGCGCTGGCGGTGGCCGGCGCCAAGGCCTGGCTGGAGCGCGAAGCGCAGGCGCACGGCGGCACCCCGCCCACCGGCCTGAACCTGATCGCGCTCACCTGCGGCGCCAACATGAACTTCGACCGGCTGCGCTTCGTGTCCGAGCGCGCCGAGATCGGCGAGCAGCGCGAAGCGGTGTTCGCGGTCACCATCCCGGAAGAGCGCGGCAGCTTCCGGCGGTTTTGCGAACTGATCGGCCCGCGCAACGTCACCGAATTCAATTACCGGATTGCCGATGCCCGCGTGGCCCATGTGTTTGTCGGCCTTCAGGTGAGCAATCGGGAACAGGCCCATGAGACCGCCCGCAGCTTCGAGGCCAACGGGTTCGCGGCGCTCGACCTGTCGGATGACGAGCTCGCCAAGTCGCATGTCCGCCACCTGGTGGGTGGCCATTCGCCGCTGGCCCGCGACGAGCTGCTCTATCGCTTTGAATTTCCGGAGCGCCCGGGCGCGCTGATGCGCTTTCTGACCAGCATGAGCCCGAACTGGAATATTTCGCTCTTCCATTACCGCAACCATGGTGCCGACTACGGGCGGATCCTGGTCGGATTGCAGGTGCCGAGCGCCGACAAGGCCGCTTTCGACGCCTTTCTGTCGGGCCTGGGCTATCGCTGGTGGGATGAAAGCCAGCATCCGGCCTACCGGCTGTTCCTGGCCGCCGGCGGCGAATCCGACCGATCCTGAAACCGGCAAGCGATAATCCTGGCTGACCTTCGAGGCCACAACGGGTAAACTGACTGTAAACTTGAGTTGACTGTTCTGGCTGACTGTCACGGTTGACTGACTTCCAGGCGATTTAACGGGCTGCCCCATGCAACTCCTGACCCTTGGCTTGAACCACACCACCGCGCCGCTCGCATTGCGCGAGAAGGTGGCGTTCCCGGGCGAGGCCCTTCGCGATGCAGTGGCCAACCTGCGGGGTGAGCTGCGCAGCGTCCTGCCCGAAACCGCCATCCTCTCGACCTGCAACCGCACCGAGATCTACTGCGCCACGCCCGAACCGGCGCAGGCGCGCCAGGCGATCACCCGCTGGATGGCCGACTTCAACGGGCTGGGATCGGCGCCTGGCCTCGACGAACATCTCTACGCCCTGCCCAACAACGAAGCCGTCCGGCATGCCTTTCGGGTGGCGTCGGGGCTCGACTCGATGGTGCTCGGCGAGCCGCAGATCCTCGGCCAGATGAAAGACGCCGCCCGCGTCGCCCAGGAAGCCGACGCACTCGGCACCCATCTGCACCAGCTCTTCCAGCGCACCTTCGCGGTCGCCAAGGAAGTGCGCAGCCAGACCGAGATCGGCGCGCATTCGGTATCGATGGCGGCGGCGGGTGTGCGACTGGCGCAACGGCTCTTCGAAGATCTGCGCGACACCTCGATCCTGTTCGTGGGTGCCGGCGAGATGATCGAGCTGGCCGCCACCCATTTTGTGGCGCAACAACCCAAGCGCATCGCGGTCGCCAATCGCACCGCCGAGCGCGCCCAGAAGCTTGCGCAGCGCTTTGGCGCCCAGTCGGTCAGGCTGTCCGATCTGCCCGACACGCTTGGCGACCACGACATCATCGTGTCGTGCACCGCCAGTTCGCTGCCGATCATCGGTCTGGGCATGGTCGAGCGGGCACTTCGCCAGCGCAGGCGCCGGCCGATGTTCATGATCGATCTGGCCGTGCCGCGTGATATCGAACCCGAAGTCGCGCGCCTGGATGACGTCTTTCTCTATACCGTCGACGATCTCGGCAAGCTGGTCCAGACCGGCATGGAAAATCGCCAATCGGCGGTCGCTCAGGCCGAGACCATCATCGAGACCCGCGTCGACGCCTTCATGCACTGGCTGTCGGCCCGTCAGGCAGTGCCGGCGATCAGGGCGCTGCATGCCCGCGGCGAGTCGCTCAAGCAGGGCGAGCTCGAACGCGCACGCCGCATGCTGGCCCGCGGCGATGATCCGCAGGCGGTGCTCGAGGCGCTTGCCAACAGCCTGACCGGCAAATTCCTTCACGGCCCCACCACCCTGCTGCAGCAGCCGGGTCCGGCGCAGCAGCAGATCGGCGCACTCATCGACCGCCTGCTGCCCGAAGACAAATCGTCCTGAGGGTCCGCGCCGGCGCATTGCAGCCCGCCGGGCGATGTCTGACATGGCCATGAATCCCTCGATGCTCGACAAGCTGTCGCGGCTCGAAGAGCGGCTGGCCGAGGTCTCGGCGCTGCTGTCGACCGAAGAAGCCACCCGCGACATCACTGAATACCGCCGTCTCAACCGCGAGCATGCCGAGCTCGCCGAAGTGGTCGAGCATTTCGTCGCCTGGCGACAGGCCCGCCGCGACCTCGAGACCGCCGAGCAGCTGCGCGCCGACCCCGAGATGCGCGAATTCGCCGACGACGAAGCCGCTACCGCCAGCCAGCGGCTGGCCGACGAAGGCGCCATGCTCGAGCGGCTGCTGGTGCCGCGCGACCCGGATGACGGGCGCGACGTGATCCTCGAAATCCGCGCCGGGACCGGCGGCGACGAAAGCGCCCTCTTTGCCGGCGACCTGCTGCGAATGTATCTGCGTTATGCCGAACGGCAACGCTGGCAGACCGAGCTGCTCTCCGAGAGCGCCTCCGAGCTTGGCGGCTACAAGGAAGTGATCGTGCGGATCGCCGGCAACTCGGTGTTCGCGCGCATGAAGTTCGAGTCAGGCGGCCATCGCGTGCAAAGGGTGCCCGCGACCGAAGCGCAGGGCCGCATCCACACCTCGGCCTGCACGGTGGCGGTCATGCCCGAAGCCGACGATGTCTCGGACGTGGTGATCTCGCCGGATGAGCTGCGCATCGATGTGTTCCGGGCCTCGGGCGCAGGCGGTCAGCATGTCAACAAGACCGAGTCGGCCGTGCGCATCACCCACCTGCCAACCGGCATCGTGGCCGAATGCCAGGACGACCGCTCCCAGCACCGCAACAAGGACAAGGCGATGAAGGTGCTGGCCACCCGCATCCGCGACCTGCAGGTGCGGGCTGCGCAGGCCAAAGAGGCGGCCACGCGCAAGTCGCTGGTCGGCTCGGGCGACCGTTCGGAGCGGATCCGCACCTACAACTTCCCGCAGGGGCGGGTCACCGACCACCGCATCAATCTCACGCTCTACAAGCTGCAGGCAATGATGGACGGCGATCTCGACGACCTCCTGGGCCCGCTGATGACCGAGCACCAGGCCGAAAAGCTCGCGGCTCTGGCCGAGGAAGCGACCTCGTCGCAATGACCGGCCTGCCTCCCCGATCCTGGGACGCGCTGCAGACCGCGGCCGGACTGCCGCGGCTCGATGCCCGCGCGCTGCTTGAGCATGTCAGCGCACGCCCCAGAGAATGGCTGGTGGCCCATGGCGATGAGCCGGTCGACCCACTGGTCGCCGAGCGATTCGACGCGCTGGCGGCCCGGCGTCGCGAGGGCGAGCCGCTGGCCTACCTGACCGGCTACCGGGAATTCTTCGGTCGACGCTTTGCAGTCGATCGGCATGTGCTGGTGCCGCGCCCGGAAACCGAAGGGTTGGTCGAGGCGGCGCTCAGCCGTCTGCCGGCGCGGGTGGCGGCGGCCCGGCGGGTACTCGACCTCGGCACCGGCAGCGGCGTTATCGCGATCACGCTCGCGCTGGCCCGACCCGACCTTCACCTGAGCGCCACCGACGCCTCGGCGACCGCGCTGGCCTGCGCGCCGGCCAACGCTGCCCGGCTGTCGGCGCCCCCGATCGACTGGTATCAGGGCGACTGGTGGGGCGCCCTGCCCGACCACACACCGCGCTTCGACATGGTGGTCTCCAACCCGCCCTAT
>CAIKZV010000716.1 GCA_903831925.1 uncultured Burkholderiales bacterium | reverse complement strand
TCGACCTCGAGCAGGGGCGCATCATCGATGACACCGAACTCAAGGACCAGCTCTCGGCGAGCAAGCCCTACCGTCAGTGGATCGAGCGCATCCGCGTCAAGCTCGAAGAGGTTGCCACCAGCGACATCGCCGCGATGCCCGGCAGCGACGAGTCGGCCGCCAACACCACCCGCCCGATCGAGCAGGTCTCGGTCCTCGATCGGCAGCAGGCCTTCGGCTACACCCAGGAGGACATCCGCTTCCTGATGGCCCCGATGGCCCGTGACGGCGAAGAAGCCACCGGCTCGATGGGCAACGACTCGCCGCTGGCCGTCCTGTCCGACAAGAACAAGACCCTCTACAACTATTTCAAGCAGCTGTTTGCACAGGTGACCAACCCGCCGATCGACCCGATCCGCGAACAGCTGGTGATGTCGCTGGTCTCCTTCATCGGACCCAAGCCGAACCTGCTCGACATCAACAACATCAACCCGCCCCTGCGCCTGGAAGTCAGTCAGCCGGTCCTGTCGGCCGAGGATATGGATCGCATTCGCCATATTGGCCGCTACACCGACAGCAAGTTCCAGAGCTACGAGCTCGACATCTGCTACCCGGTCGAGTGGGGCAAGGAAGGCATCGAGGCCAGCCTCGCCTCGCTGTGCGCCAATGCGGTCGACGCGGTCAAAAGCGGCTACAACATCCTGGTGGTCTCCGACCGGCGGGTCGATCGCGGCCATGTGCCGATACCGGCCCTGCTGGCAACCTCGGCCATCCATCAGCATCTGATCAACACCGGTCTGCGCACCGCGACCGGCCTGGTCGTCGAGACCGGCTCGGCGCGCGAGATCCATCACTTTGCGCTGCTGGCAGGTTTCGGTGCCGAGGCCATCCATCCCTACCTCGCGATGGAAACCCTCACCCAGCTGCATGCCGGTCTGGGCCCCGACCTGTCGGCCGACAAGGCAATCAAGAACTACGTCAAGGCGATCGGCAAGGGTCTGCACAAGATCATGTCGAAGATGGGCATCTCGACCTACATGTCCTACACCGGCGCGCAGATCTTCGAGGCGATCGGCCTCAATCGCGATCTGGTCGACAAGTACTTCAGCGGCACCAGCTCCAACATCGAGGGCATCGGCGTCTTCGAGGTGGCCGAAGAGTCGCTGCGCATGCATCGCTCGGCCTTCGGCAACGATCCGGTGCTGGCCAATGCGCTGGAGGCCGGCGGCGAATACGCCTATCGCACCCGCGGCGAAGAGCACATGTGGACGCCGGATGCGATCGCCAAGCTGCAGCACGCAACCAAGTCGGGCAACTTCCAGACCTACAAGGAATACGCCCAGCTGATCAACGACCAGTCGCGCCGTCACATGACGCTGCGTGGCCTTTTTGAGTTCCGGGTCGAGCCATCGCGCGCCATCCCGATCGACGAGGTCGAGCCGGCTGCCGAAATCGTCAAGCGCTTTGCCACCGGCGCGATGTCGCTCGGATCGATCTCGACCGAAGCCCATGCCACGCTGGCGGTGGCCCTGAACCGCATCGGCGGCAAGTCGAACACCGGCGAGGGCGGCGAGGACGAAGGCCGATATCGCAACGAATTGCGCGGCATCCCGATCAAGACCGGCGACACCATGGCCAGCATTCTCGGCCCCGAGGCGGTCGAGCAGGACATCCCGCTG
>CAIKZV010000715.1 GCA_903831925.1 uncultured Burkholderiales bacterium | reverse complement strand
GGTCGTGAGCGTGGCGCTGGCACCCGACGGCGCATCGTTGACGGCGGTCACATTAAAGGTGATCGTCTTCGCCGTCGGATCAAGGTCAACTCCGCCGTTGGCCGTGCCACCGTTGTCCTGCACCCGGAAGGTGAAGCTCGCGTAACCGGTTCCGTTGCCGTTGGTAACTGGCGTGAAAACCAGCCTGCCTGCGTTGATGTCGGCAATGCTGATGCTCTGGCCTACGGTCACTGACGCGCCTGCAAGCGTGAGACTGCCGGCAGTCGGCAGGCTCGACATGGTCACGGCCATCAAGGCATTGGCAGGGCTGTCATTCGTATCACTGAATCCGAAGTCGGTCGCAGCAAAGACCCAGGCCGTGCCTTCGTTCGTGGTGAGCGTGGTGCTGGCACCCGACGGCGCGTCGTTAACGGCGATCACATTGAAGGTGATCGTCTTCGCCGTCAGATCAAGGTCGACCCCGCCGTTGGCCGTGCCACCGTTGTCCTGCACGCGGAAGGTGAAGCTCGCATAGCCGGTTCCGCTGGCGTTGGCGACCGGCGTGAAAACCAGCCTGCCGGCATTGATGTCGGCGATGCTGATGCTCTGGCCGACCGTCACCGCCGTCCCGGCAAGTGTCAGGCTGCCCACAGTCGGCAGACTCGACATCGTCACTGCCATCAAGGCATTAGCCGGCGTGTCACTGGCATCTGTGAAGCCGAAGTCAACGGCGGCAAAGACCCAGGGCGTGCCTTCGGTCGTGGTCAGCGTTTTGTCAGCACCACTCGGCGCGTCGTTAACGGCGAATACATTGAAAGTAATCGTCTTCGCAGTCGAATCGAGATCGACTCCGCCGTTGGCAGTGCCACCGTTGTCCTGCACTCGGAAGGTGAAGCTTGTAGTGCCGTTGGTATTGGCGACTGGCGTGAAGACCAGCCTGCCGGCATTGATGTCGGCAACGCTGATGCTCTGGCCCGCGGTCACCGCAGTACCTGCGAGCGTCAGGCTGCCAGCAGTCGGCAGACTCGACACCGTCACCGCCATGAACGCATTAGCCGGAGTGTCCTTCGCATCGCTGAATCCGAAATCAGTCGCAGCAAACACCCAGGCCGTGTCTTCGTTCGTGGTCAACGTCTTGTTTGCACCATTCGGCGCATCGTTGACAGCCGTCACATTGAAGGTGATCGTCTTCGCCGTCGGATCGAGATCGACTCCACCGTTGACCGTGCCACCGTTGTCCTGCACTCGGAAGGTGAAGCTTGCAGTGCCGTTGGTATTGGCGACTGGCGTGAAGACCAGCCTGCCGGCAATGATATCGGCAACGCTGATGCTCTGGCCCACGGTGACCGCCGTGCCTGAAAGCGTCAGGCTGCCGGCGGTAGCAAGACTTGAGATCCTGACCGCAGAGAACGCATTTGCCGGCGTGTCATTCGCATCGCTGAATCCGAAGTCGGCCGCAGCAAACACCCAGGGCGTGTCTTCGTTCGTGGTCAGCGTGTTGTCTGCGCCACTCGGGGCATCGTTGACAGCCGTCACGACGAGACTCGCAGAATTGGTCGCCGCGCTAAGGGCAAAACTTGCTTCTGCTCCTCCGTAAATCGCGGTCCCAAAGTAGCTGCCTTGCGTTCCACTGCTCATGTCCCAGGCGCAGAACGTGATCGCCGTGGACAGCGTGCCGTTGAGGTCGCCAGACGGCAACATGCGGATACTTGCTGTCGGTCCGAGCAGCAATGCTTCGCGGCCTAAATTGAGCAAAAACGTATTGATGTTCGTCCAGTTCTTTCCGCCATCAGTGCTGTATTGCCAGGTGCCAAGGCTGGCATCGACCGCGGTGATCGCGATGGCTTCAACAGGCGAGCCGTCGGGGTCGGTGATGCTGCCGTCGACTACCAGCGACGCAACCGTGATGCCGGCCGGGTTGGTCGCGTCTTCAAGGAGGCTCGGCATCGTGGGGATGGCCGCGGCATTGAGCACCGGCCTGTCGTTGGTCGCGGTGATATTGACTGTGGTGGTGCCCAGCGCCGTGAGTGCACCGCCGCTGCCCTGGGCCGAGGTATTGCCGTCGCTGAAGGTCCAGGCAATCTGCACGCTGGCAGGCGGCGCGTCGCTCGAATTGGCATAGAACAGCGAAGAGAGCAGGTCGTTGACGCGTGCCTGCGTGGCATTGCTGTTGAAGGTGATGACCAGAGACCCGCCGGCATTGGTCACCGTCCCGACGGTCACCGGCCCGGTGTCGTAGTACAACACCGCATTGCCACTTTGAAAGTCCATCCGGCCCGACGCAGAAAAGACATCCTCGGCATTGGCACCACCACTGCGCGCCAGCGTGAGCGAAGCGCCGTCGTAATTGCCTGAGCCGTTATTGAGGGCCGCGAGTTCTGCGTCATCAATCGCCACGCCGGTACCGATCGAGGACGAAGGGCCGCCCTCGGTGTAGCTGACCGGCCCACCCGCAACGCTGAGCACCGGCGAGTCATTGGCCGCCGTGACATTGAAGGTGATGGTCTTTGCGCTGGGATCGAGGTCAACGCCGCCGTTGGTAGTGCCACCGTTGTCCTGCACACGGAAGGTAAAGCTCACGTAGGCGGTGCCGTTGGCATTGGTGACTGGCGTGAAGACCAGCCTGCCCGCGTTGATGTCGGTGATGCTGATGCTCTGGCCCACTGTCACAGCCGCGCCGGCGAGCGTAAGGCTGCCTGCAGTCGGCAGACTCGACATCGTCACCGCCATCAGCGCATTCGCCGGTGAGTCATTCGCATCGACGAATCCGAAGTCGCTCGCAGCAAAGATCCAGGGCGTATCTTCGTTCGTGGTCAATGTGGCGCTGGTGCCAGACGGCGCATCGTTGACCGCAGTCACAGTCAGGCTCGCAGTGTCCGTCGCCCCACTGAAATCACTGCCGAGGGCGATGTCGCCCGGGTCGGTGATGACCACATAGTCGCCACTCGCACCGCTCGCCATGCCCCATGCGCGGAAGGTGATCGCCGCAGTCAGCGTGCCGTTCAGATCACCGAAGGGCAGCATGCGGATGCTGGCGGTCGGGCCCAGCAGCAGCGCGAGTTCGTTGGTGCTGCTGTTGATTTTTGCGGCATCGATGGTCAGCCAGTTGGCGCCGCCATCGGTGCTGTATTGCCAGGTGCCAAGGCTGGTGTCGAGCGCGTTGATCGCAATCGCTTCGCCGGCCACAGCACCGTTCGTGATGCTGCCGTCAACAACGAGTGCAGCCACAGTGATGCCTGATGGGTGAGTCACCCCTTCGAGGATGCTCGGCATTGCCGGGCTTGCGGTGGCGTTGAGCGCCGGCACGCCTGTGGGAAAGAAACCTCCGGGGAGCAGGCCAAGCCATCCCGCCGGATCGCCATCGGCAAAGAGCGTCCCGGCCTGGATCGCACCGATGCTTGCCTCCAGCGTCCAGTCGCCACCGGCATCGGATGACCCGGTGAGGTCGGTGCTGCCGGCCACATCGGCGCCGGTGAGCTCGGCCAGACGCATGAGCATCGCAATGCCCGCGGGCGTGGCGGCCACATCGCAGCCGTAGATCAGCAGGTCGGCCTGATCGCCGAGCGCTGCACGCCAGGCCGTGAACTGATCGGCATCGGTCTCAATCGCGGCGGCATCGATGCGACGCCCGTTGAGTTCAATCGCCCCGGGGTCACCATGCGACACGATGTGGATGGCGGCCACCTCGCGCTGGCCGGCAAGTGCCTCGGTGATCTGGGTCAGTCCGTCGCGATTCGGATCGAGCTCGATGATGTGAAACGCGGCGTCGGGGCGGCGGGCGGCAATCGCATCGACCAGATGCTGGGCATCGGGCACGCCGGGGTCGACGAAGACCAGCTCGGTGGCGTGGGCGGAGACGTTAGCCGAGTCGGCGGGCGAGGCCGCGGCTGCGCTCGCGCGAACGTCAGAGGTTTCAATCGCATCGGCGGGCGTCACCATCGAGGCCTGTGCGGCCGACGGGTCGCTTGTCACGCCCGTATCGGGCGCCAAAATCGATGAGGCGGCCGGCAGCAGCCCCGCAATCGCATCGGCCGAATAGAGAATCCGCGGCTCGACCGATTCAGCAAGCGCCTGCGAGCGCGGCACGGGCGCGGCGCGGCGCGCAGGCACCAGGGGTGCAGCCACCGACCGACGCCATCGCGCGATCCTGGAAAAAAAACTCATGACGCGGGCCGCAAGCGCGCCGCCCTTACTGGGCTGATGCGCGACGGATGCCCTGCGCAAACGCAGGCGCGATGCCGGAACCCGGCGTGACCGAGACCGGCCGCAATCCGGTGGGCGCCTGGGGCGGCGCAACCGGCGAGGGTTTGGGCGCGGACACATTGGCACTGGACGGCGCCTTCAGGTCCAGGCCGAAATCGATCCGACAGCGCGAGCCCGCCGGAATCTTCAGATCAGGATTGGGCAGGGCAAGCCGAACCCGGAAAGTGTTGCTCGCAGGCTCGAGCACCCGATCGACCACAGTGACCTTGGCAGACGCTTCACGCACGACACCTACCTCGGGCATGACGATTGCGCTGTCGCCTGGCTGGATCTTGCCGATGGCCTGCGCAGGCACCACCACCTCGACCCGCAGCGGATTGGTCTCGACAATGCGCAGGATCGGCTTGTCCTCGACATATTCGCCCACGCTCAGAAAACGATCGGTGACGATGCCGGATATGGATGCGCGGATCTGCTTGCGCTCGACCTGGACCTGCGCGAGCCGCGCTTCGTATTCGGCCTGCTTGCGCCGCTCGACCGCCTGCTGCAGTCGGTCTTCGCTGACCTGCGACTCGGTCTCGGCCTTGTCGGCGGCGGCCTTTGAAACAAAGTTTTCGGCGATCAGGCGATTGGTGCGGATCAGCTCGCGGCGGGCGAATTCGCGGCTGCGCTCGGCAGCCTGCACATCACCGGTCTGACTGGCCTTGTTCTGAACAAGCTGGAGATTGGCCCGCTCGACATCGGCAGCCAGACGCGCGACCACCTGGCCACGGCGCACGATCGCGCCGCGATCGACATCGATTGCCTCGAGCACACCCGGGGTGGCGGCACCGAGCTGCACCACCTGATTCGGCTGCAGCAGGCAGTCGATCGGCTCAGCCATGGCGGCAGATCCTGCGGCGAACAGGCATGCGAGCGTCACAGCGCGTGCCACGCAACTCATGCGGGGCAAACACGTGTGGCGTCGGCAAATCGCCTGTTGATCTCGAATCATTCGTCGATGTGACCTATGACATGGGAGCGTTCGCGACCGACGTCCTGCTCGTACAGGCGTCGTCGCTCGGAAAAAATCCGCTTTTCCTCAGCAATCTGTATCGCCCGTAACAGCCAAGGAGCAAACCGGGAGGCGACAAGCGTCGCCAGACGGCCGGTCAGCGGCAGGCGACCGTTGCTTGCACCGGCAAGCGGCGCATCGGCGCTTGCCAGGGTTTCGACCGTGCCGGGCTCGCCCCGACGGGCGCTTCGGCCCTGCAACTGGCGGTCGAGTCGGCGTGAGGGCTGCACACAGGTGGCGACCATGGCCAGACCGCCGGCGGCGATCGCCGCGGCATCGAGCGCAATGTCGGTGCCGCGTCCGGCCATATTCGTGGCGATCGTCACGCGGCCTGCGATGCCGGCTTTTGCCACGATATCGGCCTCCTCGCGATCGTGGCGCGCATTGAGCACGGTGGGCTCAATGCCCTCGGCGCGCATCGCGCCGGCGAGCTGCTCGGATTCGGCAACGTCGCGGGTGGCCACCAGCACCGGGCGCCCCTGCGCCGCCAGGGCGCGCGTGCGATCGAGCACCGCGGCATGCAGGCGCTCGGTCGTCGGGAAAAGCCAAGTGCCGAGGTCGCGCCGACGGCTGCGATGGCGCGGCGCGATGGCCGTGACCGCCAGGCCATACATGCTCGCGAGCTCATGGCGGGCCTCCCGAAGGGTTGCCGACAGACCACCGATGCGCCAGTAGCGCGCAAAGAACTGCTGCGCGGCGATGCGGCTCGCGGTCTCGTGAGGGGCGGTCAGCGCGACGCCCTCCTTGATCTCGATCATCTGGTGCAGGCCGCGCGACCAGGTGCGGCCCGAGGCGATCCGGCCGGTATGGCGATCGACAATCTCGACGCGCCCTTCGTGAACCAGATAGTCGCGATCGCGCTGGTAGCAATGCAGCGCCGCCAGCGCCATACCGATCCGATCGTGGCGGATGCGCTCGAGGTGCCATGACGCCTGCTCAGGGTCGCGCTGCGCGTTTGCGGTCTGTGAAACATCGCTGTCTGGGCCCTCGGCGCCGGTGAGTGCGCGCAGGCGCGCCACGCCGGCCTCGGTCAGACTCACGCTCCCCGCCTGCGCATCGAGCCGATAGTCACGGCCCTGCCACAGCAGACGCGCCAGGCGAATCGCTTCAGCAGTGAAGGCGGCCTCCTGCGCCGAGACCGGCGTCGCCAGGATGCAGGGCAGGGTTGCCTCGTCGATCAGGATGCTGTCGGCCTCGTCGATCAGCGCGCAGCACAGGCCTCGCAGCAGCGGCTGCGCACCGGCGCCGTCGCGCAGGGCTTCGGCATGCGCCTCGAGGCCGCCGTGGTCGATGCCGGCCATGCGATCGCGCAGATAGTCGAACATCAGTTCGCGCCCGGTGCTGTAGACCACGTCGGCCCGATACGCGATGCGCCGGCGCGCCGGATCATCCGACTGCAGGATGCGGTCGACGCTCAGCCCGAGCGCCTGGTAGAGCGGCGCGAGGCCCAGGGCATCGCGCTCGACCAGATAGTCATTGACGCTGACCACATGGACCGGCGTGCCATCGAGGGCCTGCGCGGCGGCGGCCAGGGCAAGCGCGAGTGTCTTGCCCTCGCCGGTCGCAAGCTCAGCCAGGCCGCCGTCGAGCATGGTCGCTGCCGCCTGAACCTGCGAAGGATAAGGATCAAAGCCCAGCGTGCGGCGGGCGGCCACGCAGGCCAGCGCCAGGGCATCGAGTCGGGGCAGGCGGGCGCCGGCTGCGCTCGAGCGCGCGATATCGAGCGGCTGACCGGCACGATCGATGTTGTCGGCGCGACGCAGTACGGCGAGTGCGAGACGTCGGCCGCGACGCCCATCGAGCGCATACAGGCGATCGCGCCAGGCATCGGCGAGGCCGCGGCGCAGATGGGGCGCGCGCATCGGATACGGCCCCCAGATCGGCCCGGGTGCCAGGCGACCTGAGGGATCGTCGGCTTGCGCGCGAAACACGACCGATCAGCCTTCGAGACGCCGCACGAAGACCCGTCTCACCGCATCGACCATCTGCGCCAGCGCCGGGCGCGAGGCATGCGTGATGCGCACGGTCGCGGTCGCGCCGATGCGCGGCAGCGGTCCCTCTGGCACGAACTCGACCTGATACCAGGGCTCGAGCGCGAACTGCCCGTCGCGGTCGGCAGGATCGGTGGCAATCGGCCCGCCGGCGCGATCGCCCAGTGCAGGCGATGGCAAGACCCTTGTCGATTCGGGCGTCTCGGCCAGCAGCCGCAGACCGAGGACCTCGCCCGGATGATCGGCCAGCTGCGCCTGGGGTGCACCTACCCGATCGGCCAGCCGTCGGACCTGATCATCGCGCGCCATGGCCTGAATCCGCAGTGCCCCGGGCTGCACCACGTAGAGCAGCACCTCCCCCTGAACTGCCTGGCGAAGGGCCGGTCCGTCGGCGTCGATGAAGGCGATCGAGCCTTCGGTGGCGCTTCGCACCAGCAGCCGGTCGAGACGACGGTCAAGTTCAGCCAGCTGCCTGCGCAAGCGATCGATCTCGCCGGTCGCAAGCCCTGCGCCGGCAAGGTTCTGGTCGATGCCGCGCACCCGCTCCGACTCGAGTCCGATCAATTGCGCGCGCAACCGGTCCCGCTCGGCAATCAGCCGATCGCTGTTCAGACGCAGCAGGGGCGTGCCCGCGACAACATGATCGCCCGGACGCACCAGCACGTCGGCCACCCGCGCCGGCTCGGGCGCACGAATCTTTGCCGCCTCGTCGGGCACCACAACACCCGGCAGGGTGGTCGCATCCGGCATCGGCAGGACGGCGATCAGGGCCAGGGGCAGCACCACGGCGAGCGCCGCGCCGGCCATCGCCCGCATCGGGCGCGACTGCCGCCAGCGCGATGCCCACAGGTAGCCGCCAAGGGCCATCATCGGCCGGCCGATGGCGAACCACACGCCGACCACTACCAGCGCGAGCCCGAGCGGGCGCGAAAAGTCGGCGACCCACAGGGCCAGGGTCCAGCTCATCGCAACGCGATAGAGCCACGCGGCAACGCCCCAGCCGATCAGCAGCGGCCAGTCGCGGCGGCTTCCGGCAGGCGGCCTGACATGGCGCTCGCCGGCAATCAGGCAGCGCGCGCCGTACATGAAGAGCGAGCGCGACCGCTCGGCCAGGTTCGGGCGATCGATCGCGTCCGAAAAGGCGAAATAGCCATCGAAGCGCAACAGCGGATTGCCGTTGACGAAGACCGTCGAAGCGCCGCCGATCAGCATCACCGCAAAGGCCAGGGTGCGCAGCAGGCCGTCGCCCACCGACAGCCACAGCCACAGGGCGACGACCGCCAGCAGCAGTTCGGCCACGATCCCGGCCAGGCTCACCGCCACCCGGCGAGCACGCGATTCGAAGAGCGCCGATGCCGAGGCATCGACATAAGGCACAGGCGTGAGCATCAGCATCGAGATGCCCATCTCGGTCACCTGCCCGCCCCACACGCGCACCGCCCAGGCATGCGCCATCTCGTGGCAGATCTTGACCAGCGGATAGACCAGCCACATCGCCAGCGCAAAGCCCGGCGTGCTCATCCAGTGCCCGCCCCAGGCAGTGAGCTCGGACCAGCGCTGTGCGGCCACGAATACACCACCGGCGATCAACAGCAGATAGATGACGCCTGCCCAGCCGGTATAGAAAGGCGCGGCAAATCGCACCGTGGCATCGAGCAGGCGGCTCGGGTTGAACAGGCCGATCTTCAGCGACAGGGGGTTGGCCGCAGCCAGCAGTCGACGCCGTTCGCGGCTGGTCTCGCGACGGCTCAAGCGGGCCAGATCGATGCCCTGCTCTGCGATAACCATCCCGGCCTCGGCGAGCTGCTGCAAGAGGGTGACGATCTCCTGCTGCGAGGGCGCCGCATCGCCCTGTGACTGCAGCAGATCGTCCCAGAGTGCGGCGACCGGCTGAATGCCGTCGATGCGACCGGCGAAGCGATGCGCCATCAGATTCAGGCGCAACTGGCGACCGGTCGCTTCATCGCGATAGACGAACCAGGGTTCGCCGCGCAAGACCTGCCGCCCGACGCGCAGGGTCGGGCGCAGCGTGAGGATCAGTCGACTGACGCGATACCAGTCGGCGCTGTGCAGCGGGTCATCGCTTGGCGCACGCGCCGCGGCGCGCGCCATTACAGACCCCAGGCCCACAGCCGCTGGCGCAGCCACAGCCAGGGGCGTTCGGCCACGATTCGCCACAGCGAACGCTGACCGGCCTGGATGCGGCCCATGCCCTGAAAGCCGGGGCGCAGCGCAGCGTCACTGGCAAGCGGCTTCGCCTCGACCTCGAAGACATTGCGACCATCGCGCACGACCGAGGTCGGCGACAGCCGGGTGATGCGCACCGGCACCGGCGCACCGCTGCTGGCCGCCAGCGACACCACGCCAGACTCGCCACCGGCAAGCCGGCCGATATCGTATTCGTCGACCTCCAGAATCACCCGGTATTCGCCTGCCGGCGCGACCGTGATCAGCGTGTCGCCGGATCGCACCGGCGCGCCGAGCGAGCGGGTCAGGTCACCCTGCAAGACGATGCCGTCAAAGGGGGCACTGACCTTGAAGCGCGCCAACTGGGCATCGGCCAGCGCGAGCTGAGCGCGCGCCTGCTCTGCCTTGGCCGCATGGGACGCGAACTGCACGCGGTCTTCTCGGGCCAGTGCTTCGGTGGCCTGACGCCCTTCCTGTTCGGATTCGGTCGCCCAGCGCACTCGCTCGATCGACAGATCGCGATCATCGAGCTCGACCAATATCTGATCCGCCTTGACAGTGTCACCCGGTCGCACTGCGACCCGCAGCAAAAAGCCATCGGCCGGCGCAGTCAGCACGCGCTGCACTGCGCCTTCGACACGCGCTGGCGCGCTGACTCGCGAATCGACCTGAAGACCCGCGAGGGCGAGCAGCGCGGCCAGGCCGACAGCGCCGGTGGCGGCCATGACCCGGCGCGACCCTCCGACCGGCAGCAGTCGCTTGAGCCGCTCACCGGCATCGGCCATCGGATGCGCCGCGCGGTGACCGAGCAGAAGCATCGGCGCAATCAAGGCGGCCAGATGCTGCAGTTCATCGATCAGCGGCTCGCCGATCGGGTCGCGATCGCGCTCGCAGGTCAGCAGCGCGATGCACTGCCCGCCGGTGGCGAGCAGCAGCGTGCACAGCGCCTGCGCGCCGGTCTGGCGGGCCATCTGCGTGTGGGCGAGCACGATCAGCGGTCGTGAATCCGGGGCAGCCGGCCAGCGCACGGTCGCTTCCTGGTCCAGGGCCTCGTGCATTGCTGCGGCACACGGGGCCATGGCCTCGGCGGCAAGGCGGGCAACAACCGTCTGCGAGATCGCCCGAACAGCGACCCTTTTGCCATGAACCCAGCCGAGGCTGACCCGGTCGAACTGGTATTGGCGGGCGATGGCAGCCACCAGGGCCTGTTGCGCTTCCACAAAATCGGTGGTCTGCAGAAAGGCGGCCTGCACTTTCAGGACGCGGGCAGAGGCGATGCGCTCGTCGACCGCGACGGTGGGTAGCGTCGACGGCGCAGTCGCCGAAGCTGCAGCCTCTCGCACTTCGGACTGCGCCGGGGCCGGCACCGCTGAAGCGACAATGCCCACCCGGGAGCCGACCGGGGTCGGATCCGTGGGCGGCGCGTCGGCTCGGGTTGGCACCTGGCGTTCCAGAACGGTCATTCGAGCTTTCCTGACTTGGCACGACCCGAGGGCGGTCCTTGCGGATTGGGGATAGTCAAACGATTCCGTCCGGCCGGGCAGCACGACCGAACCGGCGGCGCCCCCCATCTGATCGAAGGACGGCAAGAGGTCGGCCGAGTTGTGCCTGAACGACGCGCGAGACAGCCAGACCGGGTTAACCTCGACCCACACCCAACACACACAACGAGACAACCATGCTTTTCTACGATTCCGTCGGCCCCAACCCCCGCGTCGTTCGCGTCTTTGCAGCAGAGCGCGGCGTCGAGCTGCCCGCCACCAAGGTCGACCTTCGCGGCGGCGAAAACCGCCAGTCACCCTATCTGGCCAAGAATCCCTCGGGTCAGCTGCCGGCGCTCGAACTCGATAACGGCCTGGTGCTGGCCGAGATCACCGCGATCTGCGAATACCTCGACGAGATCGGCCCGGCAGGCAAGAGCCTGATCGGCAGCACGCCGAT
>CAIKZV010000714.1 GCA_903831925.1 uncultured Burkholderiales bacterium | reverse complement strand
GGCGGCAGCCGCGGCATCGGCCGCGCCATCGCAGCCGGCTTTGACAAAGCCGGCGCCACAGTCTCGATCTGCGCCCGCGGCGCCGACACGCTTGAAGCCACCCGCGCCGAACTCGCCGCCAACGGCGTCACCGCGCATGCATCGGTCTGCGATCTGGGCGATGCCAAAGCGATCGTGAACTGGGTCGAATCGGCTGCCAAAACGCTCGGCGGTATCGATGTGCTGGTCAACAACTCCTCGGCCTTTGGCCTGGGCGATACCGAAGAAGGCTGGGAAGCCAGTCTGGGCGTCGATGTGCAGGCGGTGGTGCGCGCCAGTCGCGCCGCCCTGCCGTGGCTCGAAAAGGGCGCCTCGGCCAGCATCGTCAATATCTCGTCGATCTCGGCGCTGCGCCCGTCTGCCCGCACGCCCGCCTATGGCGCGGCCAAGGCAGCGGTGTCGCATTACACCGGCAGCCAGGCCGCGATGCTCGCCCGCAAGGGCATCCGCGTGAATTGCGTGGCGCCCGGCTCGATCGAATTCCCCGGCGGCACCTGGGAGCAGCGCAAGGCCAGCGACCCGGCGCTCTACGGACGCATCCTTGCCAGCATCCCCTTCGGGCGTCTGGGTACGGTCGACGAAGTCGCCGATCTGGTGCTCTTCCTGGCCTCGGATCAGGCACGCTGGGTCACCGGCCAGACAATCGCAGTCGACGGCGGCCAGCTGCTTGGCGCCTGAGGCGGCCGGACCGACCGAGGCGCCCGCCAATCCCGCGGCCAGCGTCAGTCGGTCCGAGCGACACAGTCCGCCCGAACGCACGCCCGAGCAGATCCGGCGGGTGGTGCTCGGGCTGCTGCCGGCCACGTTTCTCGGGGCAATCGACCAGTCGATGGTGCCGGTTGCGCTGCTCACCATCGGCCGTGAGCTCAATGACCTGTCGCTGATCGCCTGGGTGATGGCCGGCTATCTGGTGGCCGGTACGATCGCCACGCCGGTCTACGGCAAGTTGTCGGATCTGCACGGCCGACGCCGGATGCTGCTGATCGCGATGTCGACCGCCATCCTCGGCTCGCTGCTGTGCGCGGTGTCGGTCTCGATGCCGATGCTGATCGGCTCGCGCGTGTTGCAGGGCCTGGGCAGCGGTGCGCTCTTTGCGCTGTCCCAGACCGCCATCGCCGACTATGTCTCGGGGCCGGCACGCGGCCGATACCAGGGCTATTTTTCAGGCGTATTTGCCTCATCGGCCCTGGCCGCACCCTTGCTTGGCGGCTATCTGACCGAGCACTTGAGCTGGCGCTCGATTTTCCTGGTCAATCTGCCGCTGGCGGCCTTTGCGATCTTCATGGTCATGCGGGTGTTGCCGGCCGCCGGCGAATCACGACGCGAGGCCCGCATCGACTGGCTGGGTGCGGCGCTGCTGGCAGCCGGTATCGCAGTCATCCTGATCGCGCTCACCCGCATTGGCCAGGGTGCAGGCTGGTTCGGCACCTCGACCCTGAGTCTGCTGGCACTCGGCGTGACGCTACTCGGGCTGTGGGGATGGCGTGAGTCCGATGCCGCCGAACCCATCCTGCCGCTGGCACTCTTTCGCAACCGCACGGTCATGGCCTGCTGCCTTGTCACCGCGCTGACCTTTTTCGTGCTGGTCGGGTGCACCGTGCTGCTGCCCTTGTCGATGCAGACCGTGGGCGATGCACGTGCCGATCAGGTGGCGGTGCGCCTGATCGCGCTTACGCTGGCAGTTCCCACCGGTGCGTTCACCTCGGGCCGAGTGATGCTGAAAGTGCGCCAGATCGGATGGATTGCCGCCGCAGGCTGCCTGTTGTCTTGCCTCGCACTGCTGGGCATCGCGTTTATCTCGCCCAAGGCTGGCGCCGGCCTGGCGATGCTGATGATTCCACTTGGCCTCGGCGTGGGGCTGACCTTGCCGGTGCTGACGGTCGCCGCTCAAATGGCAGTGGGGCCTGCGATGGTCGGTGTGGCCACCGCCACCGTGTCGCTATTCCGATCATTCGGCGGCGTCATCGGTATCGCGGTGCTCACCTCACTCATTCTTGCAGCCGTTGGCAATGCCAGCTCGATCCTGACCGCCGACCGGGCGGCGCTCGGCCAGGCCTTCAGAATGGCGTTCACTGTAGCGGCGTGTGCCTGCGCCATGGCCTGCGCGATTGCGCTGCTGATTCCGGCGGTCACCCGACTCAAGCCCTGAATCGCCCGGGCGAAGGCTCAGGCGCAGCCTCCGATTGCCGGCCGATGTCATGAAGCCAAGCCTGCGGGCAGGACTATTTCTGCACGAGCCTCGAGCGCCGGCGCACGATGGTCACCGTCGGCGCAGGGCTGCGAGTGGGCGGCGCAGGCGGCGGAAACTCAACATCCGGATCGGTATCCGGCATGCCTTCGAATTGCGTCGAGCCTTCGGCCGGCAACTGGTTGGCGTTTGAAAAGGGCATGCGGCGCGGTGCGCCGCCGATATCGAAGCGACGAGCCGGTGCGGCCGCCTCCGGCGCGCGCCGCCCGCGAACATTGAGCGCCGGCTCGATCGTGCTGATGGCATGGGCATAAATGACCATATCGCCCTGCTGCGTCTCGAGCAGCAGCGTGTGCACGTCGAATGAACGCAGCCGACCGGTAAACCGCGTGCCACTGAGCAGATAGACGTGCAGCATCACGCGCTCTCGCCGATATCGGTTGAGCTCGAGAAACTGGCGACTCTTGGGATCTGACGGGGGTTTCTTCAAAGACAGCCCGGGTGAACGAGGAACCTTCAAAGGCTCATCAGACTTTGCATCGGAGGATCGAAGCAGACAGGCCATTGTAGACCCAGGCAAGGCCCGCCTGCGGCGAGCCCCCGAAGCAACGATCTCAGTCGTTGGCGTAGATATCACGATCCTTGGTTTCAGGCACGAAGAGCACACCGATGGCCAGGGTGATCAATGCAATGATGATCGGATACCAGAGGCCGGAGAAGATGTTCCCCTGCGAGGCCACGATCGCAAAGGCGGTGGCCGGCAGGAAGCCGCCGAACCAGCCATTGCCGATGTGATACGGCAGCGACATCGAGGTGTAGCGGATCCGGGTCGGGAAGAGCTCGACCAGCATGGCGGCAATCGGCCCATAGACCATGGTCACGTAGATCACCATGATCAGCAGCAGCAGCACCAGCATCGGCTTGTTCATCTGCTCCGGATCGGCCTTGGACGGATAGCCCGCCGCCTTGACCGCCTCGTCCATCTCCTTCTTGAATCGCGCAGCCTCGGTCTTGGCATCGGCCCCTTTGCCGTCATAGGCCTTGATCACGGTGTCGCCGATCTTGATCTCGGCCATGGAGCCTGCGGCCCCCGCAACGTTGTCGTAGTTCAGACCGCCGCCTGCCAGATAAGCCTTGGCGATATCGCAGGGCGTGGTGAACTTGACCGTGCCAGTCGGGTTGAACTGGAAAGAGCAGTTGCCGGGGTCGGCACTGACCGTGATCGGCGACTTCGTCTGCGCAGCCTCGAGCGTCGGGTTGCCGTAGTGCACCAGGCCTTTGAAGAGCGGGAAGTAAGTGGCAGCCGCAATCTGCAGGCCAGCCATGATGATC
>CAIKZV010000713.1 GCA_903831925.1 uncultured Burkholderiales bacterium | reverse complement strand
CCATCAGCACCAGATCGAACTGACCGGCACGCAATCGTGCCAGCCCCTCTTCACCGTTGGCGGCAAGCTCGACCGAGTGCCCTTCGTTGCTCAGGATCGCCGTAGCCAGCTTCTGATTAACCGGATGATCCTCGACCAGCAGCACCCGCAGCGACTCGAGTTGCGGCAACGCTGCTGCCTTGGGCACAGCCGGGGCAGGCACCATCGCCGCCGTCGCAGGCGACACGACGATCTCGAAACCGAAGGTACTGCCCACACCCACCCTGCTGCGCAGTTGCAACTCGCCACCCATCTGCATCACCAGTCGCCGGGAGATGGTCAGCCCCAGCCCGGTGCCGCCATAGACGCGTGTGGTGGAGGTGTCGGCCTGCGAGAACGGCTCGAAGATGCGTTCGATTTTTTCGGGCGCCACACCGATGCCGGTATCGACCACCTTGAAGCGAAGGCGCGATTGGCCCCGCGGCGCTTCATCGGCATCGACCAGGACCGTCACCGAACCCTGCTGGGTGAACTTGATCGCATTCGAAATCAGGTTGGTCAGCACCTGGCCGAGGCGGACCGAGTCGCCGACCACCGCCTCAGGCACTGCCGGCGCAATCCGGAATTCAAGCTTGAGGCCTTTTGCGGCGGCGCCCGGCAACAGGGCCGCAACGACACCGGCAACCGACGCACGCAGGTCAAAGGCGATCGACTCCAGTTCGATCTGATTGGCATCGATCTTCGAGAAATCGAGGATCGAATTGATGATCGACAGCAGGGTATCGGCAGAGCTGCGCACAAGCTGCAGGTGTTCGCGCTGAGTGGGCTCAAGCGGCGTGCTCATCACCAGATCGCTCAGACCGATGATGGCATTCATCGGTGTGCGGATCTCGTGGCTCATATTGGCGAGGAATTCGGTCTTGGCCTGATTCGATGCTTCGGCGGCAGACTTGGCGCGAACGAGTTCCTCGCGGCTGGCTTCACGCTCGTAGACCAGATCGGACACCCAGCGCGACATCGCGCCGATGTCCTCGTTGTCGCGATCCAGACGAGGCAGCACCGAGGCCGGCACCAGGCCGCGCAGGACGCCGCGCAGCGAGTCGAGCGTGGCCTGCCTGCTTTGCGCCTGGGCTTGCATCTCATCCTGGATCCGCTGCTCATCGCTGACATCGCGGCAGACGAGCACGAAACCGATCGGCTCGTCGCTGCCGATGCGGATCGGCGCAAGACTGGTATCGAAAATCCGGATCGGGCCACTGTGCGCATCGGATTCGCTCCGTCCCGTTGCCATCGAAATGCGGCGATTGCGCCAGCCGGCATGCAGCGCCTCATCGCCGCCGGTGCCGGGCAGGACCTCTTCGACCGACTTGCCAAAGAGATCGGCCGCCGAACGCCCGAGCATGTCGGCGGCAGCCGGATTGGCAAAGATCACCTGGCCGCCTGCATCAATCGACAGCACGCCATCGGCAATCGCCTGGAGGGTGACATCGGCGCGACCGCGCTGCGCCTTGAGGCTTGCGGCAGTTCGGCTCAGAACGTCGAAGGCGCGGCGAATCTCGACTGGCGCATCGGCCGACAGCACCGCATCAGGATTGATCTCGCCTTCGCGCAGCTTCTCCTCAAACGACCCCATCCGGTCGAGATTGCGCATCCAGCGAACCAGCGGATAGCCGATCAGCGTCAGGCCGAGAAACATGCCGACGGCGGCCACCATCATCGCCGTGCGCATCAGCGACCAGATGTCGGCCGCGACCCGCTCGGCATCGAAGTTCATTCGCAGCACGCCGTAATCGCGCCCGCCGACTGAAATGACCCTGACGATCGGTGGCAGTTCGCTGTCCAGTTTTTCCACCAGCCAGCTGGGCGCCGGACGGGCCAGATCGACCGAGCTCTCGGTGCGGATCTTGCCGCCACCGAGATCACTGAAGGACGCCATCGAAAAAGGCGATCGCGTGATCACCTTCTTGAGCGTCTTGTCGATGGTGTCGTAATCGCCGATCACTGCACTGTCGGCGATGGACTGCACCAGCACCTGTTCCAGCGCATTGGCCATCAGCGACGAGGCTTCGACATGCTCGGCAAACTGCAGCCGATAGAACAGACCCAGACCGACTGCAGCAGTCAGCGCCACCGACAGGGCACACAAGCCGAAAAAGCGGCCGGCAAGCGATCGGGGCAGGAGAGAGAAGAGGAAACGCTTCATTCAGGGGGAAAGCTTAACCGGTGACCTTGGTTATTGCAGTGAAAGCGGCGCAGTCTTGTAGAAGTTGCGGTAGGTCGCGTACTCGCGCCCATCCGAGGCGACGAAGCGGGTGTTTTCGGGCAGCCCCACGAGTTTCGAGGCCCTGGCCATGATCTCGCGTCCGCGCGGATCATTCGCCATCTCGACGAAGGCCCGGGTCACCGCCGCCGCATCGCGTGCCGGCACCTTGCCGGACACGTTCAAGGCGAGGTCATGCAGGGGCTCGGAGGTCCAGAGGACCCGATAAGGCTTCGATTCGCGCTTGGAAAAGCCTTCGATCAACTGCGAATTGGCACCGACTGCGCGAGCCTTGCCGCTGAAAGTCTGCACGATGGCCGCATCCATATTGCCGGCAAAGACCACTCGCACATCGATCTTGCGAGCCAGCAGTTCGGCATAAGTCATCTTGTAGGCGACCAGCGCTTCAGGGCCGGGGAAGGCAACTTCCTGGCCGGCCAGATCCGCCAGTTCACGAACGCCCGAATCGGCCGGCACCACGATCTGCGCGAAGATCGGCGGCGTGTCGCGCCGGGACGTTACCTTCCAGCCGAGCTTTTCGCGCTCCGGGCTGAACAGATGGTTGCTGAAGACGAACTCGACCTCCTGCTGCAGCACCATCGCGGTGGTCTCGGCCGAGGTCCGGCCGATTTTCAGCGCGATCTTGATGCCGCTCTTTTCAGAGACGTAGTCGATGATCGGGTTCCAGTATTCGGCAGTCATCTTGATGCCGTACTGGTTGACCGGTGAAAACCGATATTCCTGTGCCCCGGCGGACAAGGGGAAGGGCAAGTGTGACGGCGGCTGCGAGGGCGGCGAACCATCGACCCGGGCTTCTGAGCATGGGCATTCTCCAAACAGTTGACCTGACACGGGTCCCCCATGGTGCCCGAATGTTTCTCAAGTTTGACAATTTTGGGCGATCAGTTCGCGTCGGACTGACGGACGACTGCCCCATCCCGACCTTCGGGGCACTCAGGGCTCGAAGTGTTCGATAAAACGCAGCAGCACCTCGGTCGCGGCATCGGCGTCCTCGAGGCTCATGGCCTCGTCGGGGTGATGGCTGATGCCGCCATTGCCGCAGCGCACGAAGAGCATGGCGATCGGGCAGACCGCCGGAAACGACATCGCGTCGTGACCGGCGCCCGAAGGCAGATGCCTCACCGGCAAGCCCTGGGCGGCAATCGCGTCGGCAAACTGCCGCTGCAGACGATCGTCGCAGGGCGCCGCGATCAGCTCAAAAAAGGGCTCGAAAGCGAGCCTGACCCGACGCCTTGCGGCAATCGTCGCGAACTCGGCGCGCAAGGCCTCGAGCGCCGCACGGCGCGTCGCATCGACGCCTGAGCGCAGATCGACGGTGAACTCGACATCCTGGGGAATCACGTTGACCGCCCCCGGCAGCACCGACAATCGTCCGACCGTGCCGACCAGACCCGGATACTCCGTGCAGTGCCGCTCAAGCGCCAGCACCATCTCGCTTGCGGCGGCGAGCGCGTCCTGTCTCGCCGACATCGGCACGGTTCCGGCGTGTCCGGCAAGGCCGGTCACGACACAGCGGATGCGGCTTGCACCGGCGATGGCGGTGACCACGCCGAGCGACAGGCCGGCATCAAGCAGCACCGGCCCCTGTTCGATATGCGACTCGATGAACCCGACCACGCCTTTGCCGCGCCGATCGACGCTGGCCACCGCATCCGGGTCGCCGCCGAACTCACGCAGGGCATCGCGCATCGAACGACCATCGGCATCGGTGCAATCGAGCCATGCCGGATTGAATGCACCGGCCATCGCCTTGCTGCCGATCAGGGTGACACCGAAACGCACGCCCTCCTCGTCGCCAAAGGCCACCACCTCGATCGCCACCGGCAGCCGAACGCCGCGCCGATGCAGGTCGGCCACGCAGGCGATCGGCGACAGGATGCCGAACAGACCGTCATAGCGGCCGGCATTGCGCACGGTATCGAGGTGAGAGCCGGTCATGAGGACCGGTGCATCGGCGACAGCGCCCTCGTAGCGGCCCACCACATTGCCCAGCGCATCCCAGTGAACCGACATGCCGGCCTCGCGCATCCAGGACCCGATCAGTTCACCGGCGCGCCGATGCTCGGGCGTCAGGTAGGCGCGGGTGACGCGCGGCGGGTCCTGGGTGATGGCGGCAAGCAGCTCGGCACGCGACAGGATCGATTCGCCGAAGCGACAGGCGGTGGCGCTCAACCGGGGGCTCAAACAACAGAGGCCGGATGGTGAGCGATCCAGTGGCGGGCGATATCGACCCGTCGGCAGATCCAGACCCGATCGTGACGCTGCAGATGATCCAGAAAACGCTGCAGGGCGCGAAACCGACCGGGGCGCCCGAGCAGGCGGCAATGCATGCCGATCGACATCATGCGCGGGGTGTCTTCGCCTTCGGCATAGAGCACATCGAAGGTATCGGTGAGGTACTGCAGGAACTGCTCACCGGTATTGAAACCCTGAGGCGTGGCAAAGCGCATGTCGTTGGCATCGAGGGTATAGGGCACGATCAGGTGATCGACCTCGACGCCATCGGTGCGGGTGACCCGAGTCCAGAAAGGCAGATCGTCGCCGTAGTAATCGGAGTCGTAGAGAAAGCCGCCGTCGTCAGCCACCAGACGCCGGGTGTTCGGGCTGTCGCGGCCGGTGTACCAGCCCAGCGGACGCTCGCCGGTGAGCCGCTCGATGATGCCCATGCCGATTCGCATGTGCTCGCGCTCGGTGGCTTCGTCCATCGACTGATAGTGGATCCAGCGCCAGCCGTGGCAGGCGATCTCGTGGCCGAGTTCGACGAAGGCGCGGGCGAGATCGGGATGGCGCTCGAGCGCCATCGAGACGCCGAAGACCGTCAGCGGCAGGCCGCGGCGCTCGAATTCGCGAAGGATGCGCCAGACGCCGGCACGCGAACCATATTCGTAGATCGACTCCATCGACAGATGACGGTCGGGATAGGCCGCCGCGCCGATGATTTCGGACAGGAACTGCTCGGAACCCGGATCACCGTGCAGCACGCTGTTTTCGCCGCCCTCTTCATAGTTGAGGACGAACTGCACCGCCACGCGGGCATTACCCGGCCAGCGGGCATTCGGGGGATTGCGGCCGTAGCCGATCAGGTCGCGAGGATAAGCTGGCATCGGAGTCGGGAAGGCTGGCAGGCTGCGCACCGAATTGTAGCGCAGGCCCGGCACGGCATTTGCATGGGAAGTCTGCCTGCATGCAGGCACAATCACTGGCTTCCTGGGCGCCGGTCGATCACCGACTGACGACAAACCGACGTTCCGGGCGCCCCTCCCAAACCGATTGCCGTTTTCGAAGGAACCACGATGACCTTGTCTTTCTCGAACCGCCGACGCGCGCTCCTGCGCGCCCGCATCGCTCTGTCGGCGATTGCCATGATCGTGATCACGGGTTCGCTGATCAGCCCGACCTCAGCGCACGCCCAGTCCGCGCTCGACGACATCGTGGCGCAAAAAAAGATCACGATTGCCATTCCGACTGACTATCCGCCCTATGGCTTCGTTGGCGCCGACCTCAAACCCCAGGGCCTGGATATCGACATCGCCGCGCTGATCGCTGCGAAAATCGGTGTGCCGCTTGAGCTGGTCTCGGTCACCAGCGCCAACCGCATCCCCTATCTGCAAACAAAAAAAGCCGACCTGGTGATCTCGACGCTGGGCAAGAACGCCGAGCGTGAAAAGGTCATCGACTTCACGGTGGCCTACTCGCCCTTCTACCAGGCGGTGTTCGGACCCAAGGCGCTCACCGTCAAGACAGCGGCCGATCTGGGCGGCAAAACGGTTGCGGTGACCCGCGGTGCGATGGAAGACCAGGAACTCGCCAAAATTGCCCCGGCCTCACTCGACGTCAAGCGCTTCGAAGACAATGCCGCGACGGTCGCCGCCTTCGTATCGGGCCAGACCCAGCTGATCGCCACCGGCGCCTCGGTCGCCGGCAACATGATGGCCCGCAACCCCACGCTGTCGGCCGAATACAAGCTGCTGCTCAAGGATTCGCCGAACTTCATCGGTGTGGCCAAGGGCGAAGACAAACTTCGTCTGAAGGTCAACGAGATCCTGATCGACGCGAAGAAGTCGGGCGAACTCGACCGCCTCGCGATGAAGTGGCTGGGCCGCCCTGCAGGCGACCTGCCGCAGTGATGCAGCGAGCCCTGACAACTTGCTGATCCAGCTCGATTTCGCAGCGGTCCTGTCGCAGTGGCCGCTCCTGATGCGGGGCCTGGCCTGGACCGCCGGTCTCACTGTCGTCGCGGTGATCCTCGGGCTGAGCCTGGGGATTGCCTGCGCCTGGGCCCGCTCGAGCGGACCGACTGCCCTGCGCTGGCTCGTGGCGAGCTATGTCGAACTGATCCGCAACACCCCCTTCATCATCCAGCTGTTTTTCGTCTTTTTCGGGCTGCCTGCCATCGGCGTGAGGCTGACGGCCGAGTGGGCGTCGATCATTGCGATGACCCTCAACCTCGGCGCCTATTCGACCGAGATCGTGCGGGCCGGCATCGAGGCCACGCCACGCGGTCAGCTTGAAGCCGCGGCCAGCCTGGCGCTCACGCCGCTGCAGACCTTCACCCGTGTTGTGATGCCGCCCGCGCTCAAGCGGGTGTGGCCGGCCACGGTCAGCCAGATCGTGATCGTGATGCTCGGCTCGGCGGTCTGCGGCCAGATCGCTACCGAAGAACTCTCGCATGCCGCCAACCTGATCCACTCGCGCAATTTTCGCGCCTTCGAGGCCTATATCGTCGCGACCCTGATGTATCTCGCCTTTGCCATCGTGCTGCGTCAGCTGCTCAACTGGCTCGGACCGCGACTGCTGTTCGGTCGCTGAGGCACGCGAATGGTCGACTTTCCGATTCAGGACATCCTGCGTCATCTGCTGCTGGCAGCACGCTGGACGATCGTGCTGTCGCTGATCGCTTTCGCTGGCGGCGGCCTGGTCGGTCTGGCGCTGCTGGTGGCTCGCATTGCCCGTCCGCGTCTGGGCGGCTGGCTGGTGGGCGGCTATGTGCAGCTCTTTCAGGGCACGCCGCTGCTGATGCAGCTCTTTCTGGCCTACTTCGGACTCGGCCTGATCGGCATCAAGGTCTCGGCCTGGGTCGCGGCCGGCCTGGCGCTCACGCTCTACAGCAGCGCCTTTCTCACCGAGATCTGGCGCGGCTGTATCAATGCGGTGCCCCGCGGCCAATGGGAGGCCTCGGCCAGCCTGGCGCTGAGCCTGTCCGAGCAGCTGCGCTGGGTGATCGGGCCGCAGGCCCTGCGCATCGCGGTGCCGCCGACCGTGGGCTTCATGGTGCAGCTGATCAAGGGCACGGCGCTCGCCTCGGTCATCGGATTCGTCGAACTGACCCGCACCGGGGCGATGATCGCCAACGCCACCTTCAGACCGTTTCTGGTCTACAGCCTGGTTGCCCTGATGTATTTCGCCTTGTGCTGGCCGCTGTCGGCCTGGAGCCGGCGACTCGAAAGGACACTCAATGTCGCACGCTGACCCATCGGCCGCGCCGGTCGTCAGAATCACCGGACTTCGCAAGCGCTTTGGCGAGAACGAGGTCCTCAAGGGTATCGACCTGCAGGTGGCCCCGGGCGAGGTAATTGCCATCATCGGGCGCAGCGGCTCCGGAAAGAGCACCCTGCTTCGCTGCATCAACGGCCTGGAGACCTTCGATTCGGGGAGCCTTGCAGTCGCCGGACAGCCTCTGGCCCACGGCGATGCAAGGTCGATGCGCGCACTGCGCCAGCAGGTCGGCATGGTCTTTCAGTCCTTCAATCTTTTTCCGCATCTGAGCGCCGGACGCAACGTGATGCTCGCGCCCACCCTGGTGAAGAAGCTGCCGCACGACGCCGCGCAGGCGCTGGCTCAGGAACTGCTCGTGCGCGTCGGACTGGGCGAAAAATTCGACGCAATGCCCGAACAGCTGTCGGGTGGACAGCAGCAGCGCGTGGCGATTGCGCGCGCGCTGGCGATGGATCCGATCGCCATGCTGTTCGACGAACCGACCTCGGCGCTCGATCCTGAAATGATCAACGAAGTGCTCGACGTCATGGTCGATCTGGCCAAAGAAGGCATGACCATGATGGTGGTGACCCACGAAATGGGCTTCGCGCGCCGCGTCGCGCACCGCGTGGTCTTCATGGACAAGGGCGAGATTGTCGAAGACGCACCAAAAGAGGATTTTTTCGGCAAGCCGCGCTCCGAACGTGCGCAGCTTTTCCTGTCGAAAATTCTGCAGCACTGATTGCAGCGCCACGGCGCGGCCCAAGGCTGTTCCAATCGGCGCAGCGCTCGCGTAGAATCCGGCGTTTACCGCTCTGCGCTCTGCGCCTACAAACACATCATGCCCGCCACGAAAAAACGCGTCATCCCGATCAAGCTTGTCGCCGCCACTCCCGTCAGAAAAAAGAAAGCGAAAAAGAAACCCGCCTACGACTGCCGCAAGTGCCCCGGCTACTGCTGCAGCTATCCGCTGATTGAGGTCACCAAGCGCGACATCGCGCGGCTG
>CAIKZV010000712.1 GCA_903831925.1 uncultured Burkholderiales bacterium | reverse complement strand
AGCAGGAACTCTTGCCCGCACCGTTGGGGCCGATGATGCCAAGCAGCTCTCCGGCGCCAACCGACCAGCTCACCTCATCGAGTGCGACAAGATTCCCGTAGCGAACACCCAGCCCGTCGACCTGCAGCACAGGCGGCGGGCTGCCTTGCAGGACTGAGCTCACTTGGACTCGACAACCATCTTCTGATTCTGAATCGTGAAAACATAATGGCGCGAGGCGAGCTGGCCATTCGGGGCAAAGTTCATGTCACCCATGATGGTGTTACGAAAGTTTCCACCGCGAATTCGCTTGGCAATCGCCTCGCGATCGAGGGTCTTGAGCTCATTGGCGCTCATTGCCCACACCTGCAGCGCCGCAGCGCCCAGGGCCATGAACTTGTCGGGCGTCTGCTTGTGCTGCTCCTGAAACTTCGCCACGAAAGCCTTGTTTGCCGGATTGGACGCGAACGGTTCGACATCCGGGAAGTAGATATCGGCACCGACCACCGCATTCGCCGACTCACCGGCAACGTTGATCACGCTCGGCGCGATTGTGCCGACCGCAGCGATCAGGGTACCGGGAGTCTTCGCCTGCCTCGCCTGACGGATCAGTGCCGGCATGCCCAGGCCCTCGCTGGCATTGATCGCCACCACCGCATCCGGATTAGCCGATCGAACGTTGGTCAGCGCCACGCGAAAGTCGGCCTGCGTGAAAGGAAATTTTTCTTCGGCGACTTTCTCGTAGGTGTAGTTGAGCTTTTTGAGTTCATTTTCGATCGAAGCCTGAGCACCATTGCCGTAGGCGTCGTTCTGCGTCATGAACGCAATGCGCTTTGCCTTCACACGATTGGCAATGTAGTCGGCAATGACTGCGCCATCCTGGGAGTTCGAGCTGTTCAGTCGAATCGCGAGCGGATTTCCCTCTCCCGAGAGAATCGGATCGGCCTTGGAGATCGCGGTAATGTCGAGGATGCCCGCACGGCTGAGAACCGGCTGCATCGCCAGTGTGACCGGGCTGTTCCAGCCTTCGATCACCACCGACACGCCGGCCGATGCCAGTTCGTTGGCACGCGACACGCCGACCGCAGGCGTCGATTCGTCGTCACGAGCTTCGATGACGATCTGCCTGCCCAGCACGCCACCCGCCTCGTTGATCATCGTTGCCATGGTCTGCAGCGATTTCACAATGTATTGGCCCTGTGGGCCCGCACCGCCGCTCAAGGGGAAAATCGCACCAACCTTCACCGGCTGCGCAGCCGCTGTGCCGGCCAACATGAGCCCTGCCAATGCCGTGAATACCGTCTTGTGAATTGATCGCATGATCGTGCTTGTCTCCGGGTATTGAATCGTTGTCGTGAGCGACCGCCTGAAGAAGATGGCTCGGCAAATCGCGTTTTGCAGGCTGGAAGTGTAACGTCGCGGCGATCCCTCTGTCTCAGTGCGACTTTTTTTCGACAACAGGAGCCGCCAATGGCACAAAAAACCGTTCTCATCGCTGGTGCCACCGGTGTCGTAGGGCGTGCGGCACTCGATCACTTTGCGCAAATGCCCGAGTGGCGCGTGGTCACCCTGTCACGACGGCGTCCTGATGCCGCTCACGCCGATCGAGCTCAGCACTTGAGTGTCGATCTCACCAACCCTCAGGCCTGCGCGGATGCCATCGCGTCAATCGGCGAGATCACCCACCTCGCCTATGCCGCGCTTTTCGAGAAACCCGGCCTGGTCAAGGGCTGGCGTGAGCCAGACCAGATGCAGACCAATCTGGCCATGCTGCGTAACCTGCTCACGCCCATGACCCGGAAAGGCCATGGGCTGCGACATGTCAGCCTGCTGCAGGGAACAAAAGCCTACGGCGTGCACCTGCATCCGGTGGCCGTACCGGCTCGCGAAGACCAGCCCCGCGATCAACACGAAAACTTCTACTGGCTGCAGGAAGACTATCTGCGTGAAGTGGCTCATCGCGAAGGTTTCGGCTTTACGATCTTTCGGCCACAGTTGATTTTCGGTGACGCACTGGGCGTTGCGATGAACCTGGTGCCGATCATCGGCGTCTATGCCGCGATCAGGCGCGCAAAAGGCCAGCCCTTCAGTTATCCGGGCGGCCCCACCAACATCCTGGAGGCGACCGATGCAAGGCTCGTCGCTCGAGCAATGGCCTGGGCGAGTGAGGCTGAGCGCGCGCGCAATCAGACCTTCAACATCACCAACGGCGATGTGTTCGCATGGCGCAACGTCTGGCCGGCCATTGCCGATGCACTCGGTATCGCATGCGGTCCTGACGAAGCCTTGCGGCTTGCGCACTATCTGCCAGAACACTCATCGGTTTGGGACCAGATCGTTGCCGAGCACCGCCTCGACGCACCCGCGCTGTCGCAGATGCTCGGCGAGTCACACCACTATGCGGACTTCTGCTTTGGCGCCCATGCCCGTCAGGCCCCACCGCCGGTCATTGTGTCGACGATCAAGTTGCGCCAGGCCGGATTCGCCGACTGCATCGATACCGAGCAGATGTTTCGCGACTGGATTGCAATCTTGCAGAACCAGCGAGTCCTGCCGACGCTGTGATCCAACTGAAGCCGTGAGCGGTGAGGCGTGAGCCGTGAAGCCGTGAGCCGTGAGGCCGTGAGCCATCAGGCGGATTCA
The DNA here is from genome assembly GCA_903831925.1 of uncultured Burkholderiales bacterium. Classification (GTDB taxonomy): domain Bacteria; phylum Pseudomonadota; class Gammaproteobacteria; order Burkholderiales; family Burkholderiaceae_E; genus UBA4615. Next base: position 8,224 of record CAIKZV010000712.1, on the reverse strand, counting down.
AGGCCAACTGCTCACCATTGCGTTCACGCCGTATCCGATCGCTTCGCCACGCGAATGTGATCGGGCGCAAGCGCGGCGCGATCACGATCAACCATCTGCTCAAAGGCATCCTCGAGGTGCCGCGTAAAGAGCTCGGTCTTGAAAAGCGGCGCGCCGTCGCGGTGCCTGAGCAATTTGTTTTTCAACCTGGCAAGGCTATCGGCGTGAAGCGCCAACTCAATTGCTTGACTTTCGAATTGCTGCAGGGTGCTCGTGATCAACTCAGGCATCTCGAGCGCCACAAGCAGGCTGGCTGCCACTCGGGCGGCAAAGGCGCTGCCGATGCAAGTGAGGATTGGCACGCCAGCCCACAAGGCATCGCTGGCCGTGGTGTGGGCGTTGTAGCAGACGGTGTCGAGGCACAAATCGGCCAAGCGGTGTCTGGCAAGGTGTTCCGACGCCGGAACACGCCCGGCAAAGATCAGCCGGTCGGAATCGACGCCACGGGCGCGGGCTTCCCGACGCAAGTTTGACGCCGCAATCGGATGGTCCTCCAGCAGCCAGAGCACGCTGCCCGGAACCTTCGCCAGGATTCGCATCCAGCAGTCGAAGCTCTCGGGCGAGATCTTGTAGTTGTTGTTAAAGCAGCAATAGACAAATCCCTCGGCGGGCAGGCCTGACTCCTGCCGCGTCCAGACCCGCTCCGAAATCGGGCGAAATGCGTCGTTGACCTGGTAGGAGTCAGGCAAAAAAGCAATTTTTTCCGAGTAACCGTTGAGATTTTCATCGGGGATGAGGGTCGCGTCAGCGATCAGGTAATCAATGAACGGCGCGCCAGTTGTTCCGGGATAGCCGAGATAGCTCACCTGAACCGTGGCGGCACGATGCGCAAAGATGGACGGACGGCTGTCGCGGGTGAAGCCCTTCAAATCAACGGCAATATCGAGCTTCAGTTCGCGGGCAAGCAGAGCCACCTGCGCGTCGCCCATTGCCTGCACTTCGAAGAACTGATCGAACGCGGCTCGGACTCTGTGGTGCATGGCGTCATGGATCAGTGGACCAAACGAAAAACCGATGATCTCGAAGCGGCTTCGATCGTGGGATTCAAAAAGCCGAACCGCCAGCTGGGTCGTCGCGTGTTCAAAAAAATCACCCGAAAAATAGCCAACCCTGATCTTTGCGCCGTGCGGCACACGACCGATCGCACCAAGGCGATCTCGCGGCTGACATTCCTGCGCCACCCATGATTCGGCGGCTTGCCGCTGCAACGGCAAGGAGTCGACGAAGGGCAAAAATGCAAAGGGTGTAATCGCGGTGCGGCCGTCTCGAATTTTGTCGATCAGCCGCTGCACGTCAGCCTGCCGTGACTGCCAATCGCAGAGCTGACCTTTGAGACCAGCGATCGCACCATCGAGCCAATCGGGCGAAAAACCCAACTCACGGGCGCGAAGGTAGCCCATCAATGCTTCGTCCAGCCGATGACATTCGCGCAGCGCACTGGCGCGATTGTTATGCGCTTCGGCATGCTCGGGTGCCAGGGCGATCGCCTGGTCGAAATCCGCGATCGCAGCCTCGAACCGTCCGAGTTCGGCCATCGCGGCACCGCGGTTGCAGTATGTCTGTGGCTGCTTGGGCTCGAGCGCCAGCGATCGGTGGTAGGACTCGATGGCAGCGTCGAATTGCCGGATCTCCTGAAGCACGACGCCACGGTTGTTCAGTGCCGCCAGGTGCAAGGGATCACGCTCGATAACCCGGGCGTAGCCCTGTGCGGCCAAGACCGGCTCGCGGCTCGACTGCAGCGATGCAGCGCGCAGGAATTGAGCCTCCACCGTGTCGTGACCCTGCAGGATCGCTGTGTCGAAACTGCTCAGCGCCGCCTCGAAGCGGCCGAGTTGATGCAACAGTCGCCCGCGCTCATGCCAGGCCTGAGCAAAAAACGGCTCAGCCTCCAGCGCACGGTCGACATCGATCAGCGCAAGATCCATCTCTCCAAGTGCTTGCCGGCTGAGCGCACGATTGCACAAAGCCTGCGAATAGTCGGGTTTCAATGCCAGCGCGCGGTCGTAACGGACCAGCGCCTCGTCGTAGCGCCCGAGTTCATGCAAAGCGGCACCGCTGTTGCATTGAACCTGCGGGTCATTGGCATTGACCGCCAGCGCTCGCTCGAACCACTTGCTTGCATCGTCAAAACGGCGGGTATTGAGGGCGACAATGCCCAGCAGATTCAGCGCATCGAACTGATCGGGCGCAAGCTTGAGCACCTTCAGACAAGCCTGCTCTGCTTTGGACCAGTTCTGCTTGCGGTAGTCCGCGACCGCTTGCGTCAAGATCGCCATCAATGCCTGGCGGGGTACACCCGAAGACAGAACACCGGGCACTCGCGGACGATCCGGCTTAGTCATCCGAGCTCACCCTGCGCCCTTCTGGCAGCGATGCCAGTGGCACGGTTCGAAGATCAGCCGGCGGCAATCCGCCGCGAGATCGATCGACCATGGATTGATAGATCGCCTCAAGATGGCGTGTGAATCCTGTTGTATCAAACAGCGGCGAATTGCGGCGCTGGATATCGAGCTTGTTTCGCAACGCGTCCATCTGCTCAGGCTGTGTCGCAAGCGAGACCGCCTTGTCTTCATAGTCAGCCTGACTGCTTGCAATCAGCTCGGGCAGCCCGATCGCATGCAACACGCTCGCGCAAACCCGCGCCGCCATCGACTGACCCGCGAAAGTCAGTACCGGGACGCCAACCCACAAGGCATCACTGGCGGTGGTGCCGGCGTTATAGGGCCAGGTGTCGAGAAACAGATCGGTCACTCGAAACCGTGCCAGATAGTCAGCCCGTGATACGCGAGGCGCGAACACCAGCCGCTTGGGGTCGACGCCCTGCAAAGCCGCCTGCGCTCGCAGATTGCGCTCGGCGATCGGATTGCCCGCGAACAGGTACAGCACACTGCCATTCACCCGCAACAGGATGCGCATCCATGACGCAAAGGTCGGCGGGGTCATCTTATAGTTATTGTTGAAACAGCAAAACACGAAGCCCGTCTCGGGCAGACCGAGGTGCTCACGCAAGACCGGTCGATCACTGACGTGGCGATGCGAATCATTCGGCTGGTAGCTCGGCAGCCAGGCGATTCGCTCTGAATAATGCTCGCGCTGCTCGGGTTCGATCAGGGTGTCATCAGCGATCAGATAATCGACATACTCCGCTCCCATCGACCCGAGATAGCCGAGATAGCCGACCTGAATCGGCGCGACCCGACTGGCAAAGAGTGCGCTGCGGGGTGAGCCTGTATAGCCGCTCAGGTCAACCGCGATCTCGATGCCCAGCCGCCTTGCCAGCGCCACCGATTCGCTGTCGGAGCGGCCGCTCAGATCGACGAAGTGATCGACCCCGCGTTGAACTCGGGCTCGCATCTGATCAGTGCTGTCCGAACCAAGCGACATGGCAAAGCATTCGAAGCGCGAACGATCGTGATGCTCGAAGACGCCCGCCATCAGATGACTCACCGGATGATTGCAGAAGTCTTCGGAAAAATAGCCTACCCGGATTCGTTCCTCTGCCGCGACGACTGGCAGTGCTTGTGAAGGCGGAATGAGGGCTGCCTGCGAGGCGCTCCATACCCTGGCCGCCTTCAGTTGCAATGCCGGCGAGTCGACCAATGCGAGCAGCGCAAATGGCGGCACGACCGGCCTGCCGCGCTCGAGCGCATCGACGATCGGCTGCAACACCTGAGGCCAGCCAGACCAGTCGCAGGCCTGCATTCGCCTGTGCTGGCGCAGACCAGCCAGCCACTGGAGATTGGGATCGCACTCGAGCGCACGGTCATAGCTCGCAATCGCCTCCTCAAGACGGTCCAGGCCGCTGAGGGCATGTCCGCGGGCAGCGAGGGTCGGCGCATCGCCAGGGTCGATCGCAAGGGCGCATTCGAAGGCCTGCAGCGCCTCAGACAACTTGGCCGCCTCCACCAGTACCGAACCGCGATTGCTGTAGGCGCGAGCATCGTTCGGCATCAGATCGATCGCCCGGTCGTAACACCGCAATGCCTCATCGAGCCGGTGCAAGGCTCTCAGGCCATTACCCAGGTTCACATGGGCCTGAGCTGATTGCGGATCGATGGCGATGGCCCGCTGAAAGCATTCGACAGACTCGAGGATGCGACCCGCCTCGTTCAGGGTCGCTCCAAGATTGATCCAGACCTCGACCAGGGCGGGCGCCTTTTCGAGTGCCTCGCGGTGCCCCGCGATTGCATCATCGAGCCGACCGATCTCACGCAGGACGATCGCGCGGTTGGTCAGCGCCTGAGGATAGTCGGCATGCAAGGTGATTGCCCGATCGTAGCTGGCAAGCGCCTCGTCATGACGGCCCAGGGCGCGCAGGGCTGTACCGCGGTTGTTGAAGGCCTCTGCGTAGTCGGGTCGAATACCGATCGCGCGATTGAAATACGCCATGGCATCATCATGACGTTGAAGCTGACTCAGCACATTGCCCAGATTGTTGAGCACGAAGGCGTCGCCCGGCTTTGCCTTCGCGGCGCGTTCGAGGCACTCGCGCGCATCGGTCAGGCGGCCGGTCTGCGCGGCAATGATGCCGCTGAGATTGAGGGCATCAAAGTTGGCCGGAAACTTTGCCAGCACCGCATCGCAGATCGACTGAGCAAGCGGCCAATCGTGACCGTCATAGGCGCCAGCGGCCTTCTGAAGTGCCTGCTTGAGGGAAAAGGCCCTGGATACGCCGGCGCGCCCGTCGTTATTCGCCACTCTTGTTCTGAAGTCCGAGTACCGAAATCATCCGGTTCAAATCGCCTTCTTCACGCATGATCTCGGCCATCAGTTCGGGCAGCGGCATGCGTCCCCAGTTCACTGCGCGGCGAATGAGATAGGGCGTGGGACTATGGGGTTCGGTCTTGCTGAGATAGTCGGCAACCGCTTCGAGCGTTCGATAGGCCTGCGCGCGGCTCGACCAATTTCCCATTTCGACCGACTGAGCTCTGTGCGTCACCTCGGTCGATGCCTGGCCATTCGTCGGCGCAGCCGAAATCGGCAAATTTTCAGAAGTCATGTCAGCTCTCGATTCAGAAGGTGTCTGTCGGGTCGGCTCGCTGATCGGCGCTTGGGTCAACTCGGCAGCGGGCGGCAGCAATTGGACAAGTGCCCGGTCGAACTGCTCCAGAGTGACCTTGATCTTGTTCATGCTCGGGGCCTGCGAACCGAGCTTGTCACGCAGTACGTCGATCAGACCCGACAGGGCGACAAGGCAAGCGCGGACATGCTCAAGCGTAAGGCGGGCCTGACTGCCCCCCAACTTGTGCGAGGCAGCGATCACATCTGACCGCGTGAGCACTACTTCGTCTTCCTGTGGCGGGTTCTTGCCTGGTTTTTCTTCCTTGCCCGCCGAGGCAATCTCGGTCATGGTCATTTTGTCCCAATCGGACAGATTGAGATTGGCGGGCTTTCGCTCGGGCAGGGTGATAAGCGTGACATAAAGCTTCATCGGTACCGGCAAGCTGGCATTGAGCCATTCGAACGGCGCCAGACGCGCATCGACGTCACCGTCTTCGCCAACCGGGGGATAGACGCTGTCCCAGTAGCGACTCAACAGTTCTGAGATCAACAGCAGCCCGCGACGTAATCCGTCAAGCTGCGACTGACGCAACCAGGCTTCAAGCAGCCAGGCCGCAATCTGGAGATCCTTGCCGCGGGTCGTCAGCGCCGTGGTGCACAGCTTCTCGATCGTCGACCAGTCGGCTCGCTTGAGCGGGCGCTCCCAGTGCCCCATCGGCAGGGAAGGGTCGTCCTCTTCGCGCTGGAAACGAATGTCGGTGAAGAGCTGCTCGGCTCGCATCGATACACCACAGGGCGCTTCTGGGGACAAGGATGCGAGCAGCAATTCGTCGCTGTCTTGAAGCTTCATCACTGGATACCCCAGACAGGTGCTGTTGTCGGAAAAATCACAGGCCACACAAGCGGTGCTCGCTTGCCGGCGCCGGTGATCGTCAATCGCATGAAGACGCGCGCGCGCGACGCGACCGCCGGCATCTCGGTCGAGTTGTCAGACGGGGACCCGAGGGGAAGCTCAAATCGAAGCAGTTGCGACTTGGTATCGGGGCGCGGCGCGGTTTCGATATCACGGTGTCGGCTGATGAACGAGTAGAGCGCCCATGGATCGGTGAACCGATAGCTTGCCGTCCGATTGTCAATCGACATCCAGGGCTGCGCGGGATCGACTGCGGGCACAAGCGGACCATCACGCGCCAGGCGCAGCGCAAGCACGACCGGCATGCCTGGCTGCCAGCGCAGCACGCGAGCAGGCTCGCGCTGGCGCAGCGTCTGGTTGCCAACGGTCAGCGTCCACTCAGCAATCTGGTTGCCGTCCACTTCGAAAGCAATATTTGAGCGAAACTCCACTGAAAGATCGTAGCCGGCAGGCTGGTTCTCATCAGTCGGATAGAGCGGCGCCATGAAGTTTCGAACCCGATCCATCTGCAGATCGAAGCGCAGCACCGGCACGCCCGGGTTGGTCGATCCGGGGCGCGACGCGGATCGGTCATTCAGCAGCTTGTGCGCCGAGTCGAACAATCGAAGCGTCATTCCTGCGGTATCTGAATCGACCGCGGTGATTTCCGCATTTCTGACCTGCCCGGCAACCACGCCGGGAGCAGCCCATGACTGCGCATTGGACAGGAACATGAAGGGCGAGCGGCCTGCGAGATCCTGATTGAAACGCTGTGCAAACGAATCCCACGCATCCCGCCGCTCGGTCGACAGCAGATCGCGGCACCGATTGGCGAGTCCCGACAGAAGCATTTGCTGACGCTCACTGAACACATCCGATGATCCACGCGCCACAGACTTGGCAATCAGCTTTTCGGCGCAGTTGGCTCGGTCGACATCGGCTGCCGTCACGAGCACGAACTGCTCAAGCAGCATGAGGCTGCTGTTGGGACTCTTGAGGCGATACCGACTCAGATCGTTCACAATGCCTTGCCACCGAACAGCGACCGGGCTCGAGGCAAAGGTCGAGTCAAGTCGTGGCAAAAGATTGTCTGCCTCGCGACTCAAGGCATCGACATAGCTCGACTGATCGGCCACATAGGCCGCAATGCCCTGGCTGTCGCTGACCGAAAACGCCTGCTGCAGCGGTGCCTTGTCACCGGTCCAGTTCTTGAAACTGCGGTCCTGCGGAACGTAGACATCCGATCGCTGAAAGGCGTCATCGAGCAATCGAAGGCGAACCTGTGCATCCATCGCCAGCACTGCAGTGATCTGGTCTGAGGAAGTCTTGGCCCCCATGTCGATCAGCATGGACTGCAGGCCCGACAGGCGGGTTCGAACGGCGTCATCAAGCGGCGGGGGCCGGACGCCGGGCTGGTTCAGAATCATCGATTGAGCAGTCAGATCAGTCACGACATTCGCCAGCAGGCCGTTGGTCAACTGATCAATTTCGGCGCGCGCCACAGCCGGAAACTTTGGAAGGATATTGCTGTAGAAGTCCTTTCGCGTTGTCGACATCGCGAGCGCCTGATCGAGCTTGATCTTGTCCCACGAAATCGTCTGCTGGCCCGGCGCGACAAGCCGGTTTCGTCGAGCCACCACATTCGTATACGGCTGCAGCAGAAGTTCGGTCAAGCCAATGAGGAGGTTGACCCGATCTTCGGCGAAAGCCCACTTGTTTTCCTTGTCGGACCAAGCAAGCCCCTTGCCGATTGCCGACCGACTAGTGCGTTGAACCGCATCCCAATCATTCAGAAATTCGCCAAGCCGCTCATTCGTCGTGCCTTTTACTTGCGCTACGACCCCTGGCCCAATCAGCGACATTGATGCCGCGCTTTGCAGCAAATCGGAATAGCCCTTGTTGCCATCAAACGAACGTCGATTGATCCAGTAGCCCTGACCCGGGTCAAAAAGATCCTCCTGCCGATAAAGTTCATCCTGAATGGCTTTCCAGCCATCAATCGCCTTGACGGGGTCCACCGATCCAACGCCGCCTGTCACCAGCTTGGTCGTCAGATCGGCAATGCGTTTTTCACTGAGCAAAAGCTCGTTCTCGGCAAACAGCCGCTTATCAAGCTCCTTCATCGCCAACTTGAAGGTACAGCCCGCCGCCGCTTGCATCGGCTCGAGCGGTGCGCTTTCAGAGGCGCTCTTTGCATACCGACGGAAGATTTCGGCCTGACGATTCATGTCAAGTTTCGGGTCTACGCCAGCGACTGCCTTCACGATCAGCTTCAGATCGCTGCCGGAAGGT
>CAIKZV010000711.1 GCA_903831925.1 uncultured Burkholderiales bacterium | reverse complement strand
TGGGATTAATTGGAATCTGACCCCAATTGTTTTTGGATGCGGCGGGCGATAACCCTGGCGCGCAAAGGCCCGTAAAATCCCGAGTCGACCCTTGCTTTGACGTGGTCGCGCAGCCAACTCCCCCATTCAATTCCATGACCCACATCGTTACCGAAGCCTGCATTAAGTGCAAATACACCGACTGCGTCGACGTCTGCCCGGTCGACTGCTTTCGCGAAGGACCGAACATGCTGGTCATCGACCCGGATGAATGCATCGATTGCGCGGTCTGCATCCCCGAATGTCCGGTTGAAGCGATCAAGGCCGAGGAAGACGTCCCCGCCGATCAGATGCACTTCATCAAGCTCAACATCGAGTTGTCCCGCAACTGGCCGAGCATTACTCGCGCCAAGCCCCAGCCGGCTGATGCCGATACCTGGAAAGACGTGAAGGACAAGCTGCAGTACCTTGAGAAGTGACACCTGACGGCCGCCTGGACGGCCTGGTCCTCGATTTCGGCCTGAGCTTCGAGGACTTGCATCACCGCGACGGCCTGAAGCGCCTCGACGACCGGTGGCTCGACTGTCTGAACGCCGCCAACCCCGGTTTGGGCAGGCGCTACAGCGATGCGCGCCAGGCGCCCGATACGATCGACTCGCGATCAGAAGCCGCGCTGCTGATCGAAGTCAGCGCGCATGTCGACGCCTTCGTCGCACGATTTTTCGGCATTGCCGAATCGGTCGAGCTGCTGCGGGCAGCGCACACCCGGCTCGATCCGCTCTACCGGGTGAAATGGAAATTCGTCAAACGACAGGCACTGCTTGGTGTCCCGTCGCAGGCGCTGCTCGGATTTGATGCCGATGCTGCCCGCGCCACCCTGCTCGAGGCGATCGCAGGCGAATCGGCCGATCGCGACCGGACGCTTGCCCAGACCGGCAATCTCGACGATTTCGACGATTTCGACGAGCTCTCCTTTGCGCGGGCCGTGCTGCGCTGGCAGGCCGATGCATCGACCCATGCCGATCGGCTGGAGATCGCCCGGCTCTACAGCGCCTGGGCGGTCACCACCGATGAAGGTCGAAAGCGCCACGGACACGGTGTGCTGTTTCGGCATCCCTCGAACATCGATCCGCTCGATCTGCTCAGGCACACCGTCCGCCACGAACACGATGGCGTGAGCATCACCACAATCCGGCCCGATCAGATCCGGCGCAGGCTCGATCACGATCGCGCGCCGTTTGCGCTCACCGATGCCGGCACCGGTCTGGCCGGTGCGCTCGATGAGTCGCACTATTGCCTGCTGTGCCACAAGCAGGGCACCGACTCGTGTTCGACAGGGCTGCGCCAGACCCCGCCTGATCAGGCCAAGGGGCCCTGGCGACGCGATGCCTTCGGCAATGCCCTGTCGGGATGTCCGCTCGAGGAGCGGATCTCGGAGTTTCATACACTCAAGCGCTCGGGCCTGGCGATCTCGGCGCTGGCGATGATGATGATCGACAATCCGATGGTCGCGGCGACCGGTCATCGCATCTGCAACGACTGCATGAAGGCCTGTATCTATCAGGCGCAGACGCCGGTCGACATTCCCCAGGCCGAAACCCGCACGCTCAAGGATGTGCTCGAGTTGCCCTGGGGGCTCGAGATCTATTCGCTGCTGTCGCGCTGGAACCCGCTGAATCTGCGGCGCCCCCTGCCCGCACCAGCCAGTGGCCGCAAGGTGCTGGTAGTCGGCACAGGCCCGGCGGGATTCACGCTGGCCCACCATCTGATGAACGACGGGCACACCGTCGTGGCGATCGATGGCCTGAAAATCGAGCCGCTCGCGCAGTCGCTGTCGGGCGTTGACCCGCACGGCGCCCGCGTGCCGTTCGTGCCGGTGCGCGATATTGATTCGCTGCACGAAGACCTCGACTCCCGCACGATCTCGGGCTTCGGCGGCGTGGCTGAATACGGCATCACGGTCCGCTGGGACAAGAATTTTCTGAAGATCGTGCGACTGCTGCTCGAGCGGCGCGATCAGTTCACGCTGATCGGCGGCGTGCGTTTCGGTGGCACATTAGGCATCGACGACGCTTGGCAGCTCGGCTTTGACCATATCGCGCTGGCCATCGGCGCAGGCAAACCGACCACCCTCGATATTCCGAACGGCCTGGCGCGCGGCGTGCGCACCGCGAGCGACTTCCTGATGGCCTTGCAGCTCACCGGCGCGGCGCAGGCCGACTCGATCGCCAACATGCAGCTGCGCCTGCCTGCGGTCGTGATCGGCGGCGGCCTGACCGCTATCGATACCGCCACCGAGGCGCTGGCCTATTACGTGAGCCAGGTCGACAAATTCCTCGTGCGCCATGAGGCGCTGGTCGCCGACATCGGTGAGGCAGCAGCCCGTGCCGGCTGGCGCGCAGACGAACATGCGCTGGCCGATGAATTCATCGCGCACGCAAAAGCTTTGAAGGCCGAGCGCGATGACGCACGCAGTCAGGCACGCCCAGCGCGCCTGGTCGAATTGCTGCAGTCATGGGGCGGCGTGACGGTGGCCTATCGTCGCCGGCTGATCGACAGCCCGGCCTACACCCTCAATCACGAAGAATTGAACAGGGCGCTTGAAGAAGGCCTGCACTTTGCCGAGTGCCTGGCGCCTCGACGCATCGACGTCGATGAAGAGTCGGCCGTGCGCTCGATCACCTTCAGCCATCAGCGTCGCGATGCTCAGGGTCAGTGGCAGGACGGCCGCGACGTCGAGCTGCCGGCACGAACCATGATCATCGCCGCCGGCACACAGCCCAATACCGTCCTTGCGCGCGAGGACGACGAACATGTCGTCCTTGATGGCCGCTACTTCCGTGCGCTTGACGAATCGGGCCAGCCTGTCGTGCCTGAACGCGGCAACCCCAAACCGGCCGCCGCCCGGGTACTGATGGCAGGCGCCCCCGGCGAGCGGTGGATCTCGTGTTTCGGCGATGTGCATCCGAGCTACGCCGGCAATGTGGTCAAGGCAATGGCGTCGGCCCGTCAAGGCTATCCGGTGGTCTCGCGAGTGCTGGCCGAGAGGGAGCCGCAGAGCCGCGAATCGGCCGCCGCCTTTTCTGCGCGCTTGAATCACCTTCTGCGAGCCCGCGTCGCGCGAATCGAGCGGCTGGCACCGGCCATCGTGGAAGTGGTCATCCATGCGCCGATGGCCGCAAGGCGGTTCATGCCAGGACAGTTCTATCGACTGCAGAATTTTTCATCGCATGCCGCGCGGGTCGAACACCTGAACGCCGACAACACGCTGCTTGCGATGGAAGGCCTGGCAATGACCGGCGCCTGGGTCGACAGGAAAAAGGGCCTGATCTCGACAATCGTGCTCGAAATGGGCGGCTCGTCCGAGCTGTGCGAGCGGCTGCAGATTGATGAACCGGTCGTTATGATGGGCCCTACCGGCTCGCCGACCGAAATCGTCAGCGGGCAGACCGTCCTGCTGGCAGGCGGCGGGCTGGGCAATGCAGTGCTCTTTTCGATCGGCGCGGCGTTGCGGGCAAGCGGCTCGAAGGTGCTCTATTTCGCGGGCTACAAGAAGGCCGCCGACCGGTTCAAGGCTGCACAGATCGAGCAGGCCGCCGATGTGGTGGTGTGGTGCTGTGACGAAGCGCCCGGTTTTGTCCCCTCGCGGCCTCAGGACCGTGCCTTTGTCGGCAATATCGTCCAGGCGATGCAGGCCTGGGCCGAGAATGCGCGCCTGCAGGCCCCCGCAGGCATCGTCCCTGACGCAAAACAGCCGATCAGGCTGCAGGAGGTTGATCGACTCATCGTGATCGGGTCCGACCGCATGATGGCTGCGGTCGCCCTTGCCCGCCACCGCGAACTGGCGCATTGCCTGAATCCCTCGCACACCGCAATCGGGTCAATCAATTCGCCGATGCAATGCATGATGAAGGAGATCTGCGCGCAGTGCCTTCAATTGCAGATCGACCCGCTCACCGGTGCGCAGCGCTACGTCTTTTCCTGCTTCAATCAGGATCAGCCGCTGGATGCGGTCGACTTTGACGGGCTTGCGCAACGATTGAGGCAAAACTCGCTGCAGGAAAAGCTCACCGCGCGCTGGGTCGAGCGCTGCAAATTTGCAACGAAGGACGTCTGAGCAGGCACCGGGCTGACCGTCTGGCCGGCCCGGATCAGCGGCAGGCGCCTCCCGACGGCGCGAGTCGTCCGTCCAGCGTCATTTGCGATCAGCTCAGTTTGCATCGCAGCAGTCAGCCAAGGACAATGCCTGATTCTGTCTACTGTCAATCGGAGTAAGTCGCGTGCTCTATCAACTGCGAGAAGCTCAAAGAGCTGTGTTGAACCCTCTGTCGAGCTGGGCCCAGACACTTGGCAAACTCTATAGCCATCCTTACAGCCCTTATGCCTACATGCCGTTTGCCCCGCGCGTGGCGGCCGGCTTCGAGCTGATGCACCGTTTGGGCAAGGACTACGACAAGCCGAAATGGGGGCTGGAGACGACCGAAATCGACGGCGTGGCGGTCCCGGTGCTCGAGCAGGTCGAGATCGACAAGCCCTTCTGCCGACTGATTCACTTTGCAAGGCAGTTTCCGAAGACCGCGTCGCGTCGGCCCGCCGACCCGACGGTGCTGGTCTTTGCACCCCTGTCGGGCCACCATGCCACGCTGCTGCGCGATACCGTCAGGGGACTGCTGCCGCATCACGATGTCTATGTGACCGACTGGATCGATGCACGGCAGGTGCCGCTATCGAAAGGCCCCTTCCATCTGCACGACTACATCGCCTATGCCATCGAGTTCATCCGGCATCTCGGACCAAAGGTTCATCTGGTATCGGTCTGCCAGCCGACCGTGCCTGTGCTGGCTGCGGTCTCGATGATGGCGAGCCTGAACGATCCGAAGCAGGCCCGCACGATGACCATGATGGGCGGACCGATCGATACCCGTTGCAGCCCGACCTCGGTCAACAACCTCGCCACTGAAAAACCGTTCAGCTGGTTCGAGCGCAATGTGATCTATCGTGTGCCGGGTCGCCATCAGGGCGTCGGCAGGCTTGTCTATCCCGGATTCCTGCAGCACGCCGGCTTCGTGGCCATGAACCCCGATCGGCATACCGAATCGCACCGCGAGTTCTATAACAATCTGGTGCGGGGCGCCGACGAAGACGCCGACAGTCATCGCGCCTTCTACGACGAGTACAACGCGGTGCTTGACCTGCCGGCCGAGTACTACCTCGATACGATCAAGGCGGTCTTCCAGGAGCATCGTCTCGCGCGCGGTATCTGGAAGGTCCCCTTCGAGGGACGCATGATGACGGTCACACCCGAAGACATCACGAAGGTGGCCCTCTTCACCATCGAAGGCGAACTCGACGATATCTCGGGCATCGGTCAGACAAGCGCAGCCCTCGAGCTGTGCAGCAAGCTGCCGGCGCACATGAAGCGCCAGACCATCGTCGAAGGTGCCGGCCATTACGGCATCTTCAGCGGCCGGCGCTGGCGGACCATGGTGCGGCCCCAGATCAGCGAATTCATCCGAGAACACGCCTGAGTCTTTCGAGCCCGCCACTGCCGCCCCCTGCCTGCGATCCACCCCCGGGCGGCTCGCAGCCGCGCAAGCTTCACCAGTCCGATCGCGACGAACTGGTCAGGCAGGTCGATCGCGTGTTGCCGCAGACCCAGTGCACGCAGTGCGGATTCAGCGGATGCAAGCCCTATGCCGAGGCGATCGTCGACCAGCAGGCGCCGATCAATCGATGTCCGCCCGGGGGGACGGTCGGCATCGCGCTGCTGGCCGACGTCACCGGCCGGGCTGTGGCAGCGCTCGATGCGTCCTGCGGCGTCGAGGCGCCGCGCAAGATCGCCCGCATCGTGGCCGACCTGTGCATCGGCTGCACGCACTGCATCCGGGCCTGTCCGGTCGATGCGATTGCAGGCGGCCCGAAACGGCTCCACGCGATCATCCCCGAGCTGTGTACCGGCTGCGCGCTGTGTCTGCCGCCCTGCCCGGTCGACTGCATCGAGATGATCGAGCCGCCCCGTATGCTGGCCGGATGGACCCGCGAAGATGGCGACGCCGCGCGCGCGCGACTGAACCGGCGCGACGCAAGACTGACGCGACTGGCTCGATCGGAGCGCAGGCGACTTGCCGAGCATGAGACTGAGGCCGCGACGGCCGAAACATCGGCCATCATGTCGTCCGTCACCGCGTCGGTCTCCTCGGCAGGCATCGCTGATGGCGATATGGCGAACCAGGCCGGCGCCGAGCGCAAGCGCGCGATGATCGAGGCTGCGGTGGCCCGCGCGCGGGCGCGACTGAACCCACCGACATGAAACTCGCCGATCGCCTTGAACTCTTCACGCGGTTTCAGGCGGCTAATCCGACGCCCACCACCGAGCTCGAATTCACGAGCCCCTTCGAACTGCTGGTGGCGGTGCTGCTGTCGGCGCAAGCCACCGATCGCAGCGTCAATATCGCCACCCGAAAGCTGTTTGCAGTGGCGCGCACGCCGGCGGCGATCGCAGCGCTCGGCGTCGACGGGCTTGAGGCGCACATCAGGACCATCGGTCTGTATCACTCGAAAGCCCGCCACCTGATCGAGACCTGCACGATGCTCCTGGCGCTTCATCAGGGCGAGGTACCACGCGAGCGTGAGGCACTGGAAGCCCTGCCCGGCGTCGGGCGCAAGACGGCCAACGTCGTACTCAACACCGCCTTCGGCGAGGCGACCATGGCGGTCGACACGCATATCTTCCGGGTCGCGAACCGACTGAAACTGGCCACCGGCCAGACACCCCTTGCAGTCGAACGCGGGCTTCTCAAAGCCATTCCAGCGCCCTTTCTGATCGATGCCCATCATTGGCTGATCCTGCATGGTCGCTATGTCTGCAAAGCGCGCAAGCCGGAATGCTGGCGATGCCCGGTGGCCGACCTGTGCCCCTATAAACCCAAGACAGCGCCGCCCGGTACCACTGCCGAAGCGCCCGGCGCCACACGACGAAAACGACATGTTCAATCCGAGCCGTGACGAGGTCAGACGCTTCTTTTGCGACGCCTGGCGCAAACAGCATGCCGCGCAGCCGATCACACCGATCGAGGCGATTGCGATCGACTGGATCACCCGGCATCCGGAATATCACGCGCTGCTCAGCGATCAGCAGACGGCCCTGAGCACCGACTTCAGCGCCGACGGGCCGGGTGCCAATCCCTTCCTGCACCTGAGCATGCATCTGTCGGTGACCGAGCAGCTTCAGATCGACCAGCCTCCCGGCATTCGAGCTGCCTGGCAGGCCTTGCTTCGCACAAGTGGCGACGAACACCAGGCAGCGCATCGCGTGATCGACGCGCTGGCCGAAACGCTCTGGGAAGCCCAACGCGACGGCAAGCCGCCCTCCAACGAGCGATATCTGGAGCGGGTACTGCGGGCGGTGTAACGGTTTATGGCCGGGCTGATAGAGAATTGCTGTCTTGACAGGAGCAAACCATGAGCGCGTGGGACATTCAGGGACCGACCGTCGGCACATGCAAGTCCTGGCGCGAGGTCTATCCGGAGCTGGGCCGGCAGGTCGAGCGAATCAGTGCGCCGCGCGGTCGGGGCATCGCCTGGGAAGGGTCCGAGATCTGGGTCTACAGGGAGCGCGCGGCCAACATCGCCGAGCTGCTGGCGGCCAATGTGGCGCGCTACCCTGATCGAGAAGCCTATGTGTTTCATCCCGGCGGGCAGCGCCTGACCTGGGGCCAGGTGGGCAAACAGGTGCAGCGCGTGGCAGCAAGACTCAGGCGCGACTTCGGCTTCGAAAAGGGCGACCGGCTTTGCCTGCTGACGCTGGGCTGCCCGGAATACGTCATCAGCTATCTGGCCATCGTGTCGCTGGGCGGTATCGCCGTACCGGTGAACCTGGGCCTGACCGCCGAGGGTCTGGCTGCACAGATCAACAAGGTCGGCGCAAAAGGCATCGTCGTATCACCCGATCTCTGGCAGGACAAGCTCGCCTCGGTGCGCAGCCAGTTGCCAAGTGTCAGGCATGTGTTCATCACCGAGGGGCCAGCCCCGACGCACACGCTGGGCTTTGCCGAACTCAACCGTGAGGGTGCCGAGGCACCGGCTCATGCAGCCATCGACGAATGGGACCTGTGCGCCATCTCGTTCACCTCCGGCACCACCGGCGTTCCCAAGGGAACGATGGCCATGCACATCAACGCCCTGGGCTGCGCACAGAACATCATGCATGCCGCCAAGGGGCTGAGCGTTGATGACATCAACATCTGCATGCCGCCGCTTTATCACAACACCGCGGTCTACACCGACTTCATGCCGGCGCTGATGACCGGCGGCAAGTGCGTGATCATGCGTGCCTTTGCGCCGCTCGACGCCATCAGGCTGATCGAAACCGAGCGCGCCACCTGGACGGTGGCGGCACCGATCATGCTGTGGATGATGATGAACCATCCCGAGTTCGCCCAGCATGATTGCTCGTCGTTGAAAAAGATCCTTTTCGGTGGCCATGCCGCATCGGAGACCTACATCAATCAGCTGCACCGGTGCTTTTCGCCGGTGGCCATGGTCAATGGCGGCAGTGTCTCGGAGAGCACCGCGCTGGGCTTTGCCTTGCCGACCGAAGACGCGATTCGCAAGATCACCAGCTGCGGGCTGGCCACACCCAACACCGACATCGCCATTTTCGACGACCAGGGCAATGAATTGACCGAGCCCAATCAGATCGGCGAGGTGGCCTACCGTGGGCAGCAGACCAATGCCGGCTACTGGGACGAGCCTGGCAAGACGGCAGAGGTCTTTCGTCGTGACGGCTTCGTGCTGTCGGGCGACTGGGCCCGGATCGACGAAGAAGGCTATCTCTGGCTGCTCGATCGCAAGAAGGACATGGTGGTGCGCGGTGGCCAGAACGTCTATTGCATCGAGGTCGAAAACAAGCTCTACCTGCATCCGGCGGTGTTGCGCGCGGCGGTCGTTGGCGTGCCCGACCATCTCTTTTCGGAGCGCCTGAAGGCGGTGCTGGTCCTGAAACCGGGGCAGTCAGTGAGTGCGCACGAGATCCGCGCGCACTGCGCCGCGCATCTGGCGCCCTACGAAGTGCCCGAGTACGTGGTCTTTGCGCAGGCGCTGCCGACCAACGCGGCAGGCAAGACGCTCAAGCCGCCATTGATCGACCAGTGGGGCGAGGCCGACGCCGATGTTGCCAGCCGCCTGCGCGCCTTTTGCGCAAGCATGCCGGATGCCTTGCTCGACAAACCCCAGTTCAAGCTCGACGGCAGGGCACTGACGCCGCGCGAGGCGCTCGCCGCGGTCGAGGCCAGCAATGACCTGGGTCGGCGCATCATCGATCGGGTCGGCGAAGGCGGCGTTGTTGCATTGACCAAACCCGACGAGTCCCGTTTTCGATAACCTGTTCTCCTGCTTACCCGCCTGCACTTCATACCAACCATGCTCGGCCGACTGCTGCCCCGCGAAGGGCGCTTCTTCGATCTCTTCAATCAGCACGCCGACCGGATCGTCGACGGTGCTCATCATCTTGTGCACCTGATGGAGCACTACAGCGATCCGATACTGCGCGAGCGCGAAATCCAGGCGATCGACGAGATCGAGAATTCAGGCGACAAAGTCACCCGCGAAACCGTGGCGCTGCTGCACAAGACCTTCATCACGCCTTTCGATCGCGACGACGTCCACAAGCTGATCACGCGCATGGACGACATTCTCGACCTCACCCAGGATGTCGCCGAGTCGGTCATGCTCTACAACATTCAGACCATGACCCCGGAAGCGGTCCAACTCGCCTCACTTGCGCAGATGTGCTGCGAACGGGTGCGCTCGGCGGTCAACCTGCTCTCGGATATGGCTAACGCCGACGCCATCCTGAAGCTGTGCATCGAGATCGACCGTCTCGAATCGGATGCCGACCGGGTCATGCGTTCAGCGATGTCGAAGCTCTTTCACGAAGAGCCGGACGTGCGCCAGCTGATCAAGCTCAAAGCGATCTACGAATTGCTCGAGACGCTCACCGACCGCTGCGAAGACGTCGCCAACATCATCGAAGGCGTCGTGCTCGAGAACGCCTGAGCGGCACTCACGAGCACCTCGCGCTTACCCGACCGTCGCTGCCATGCATACCGCCTCGATCAGCCTGAATCTGCTGATATTTCTGGTTGCGCTGGCGCTGGTCTTCGATTTCATGAACGGCTTTCACGACGCCGCCAACTCGATCGCGACGGTCGTCTCGACCGGCGTTCTCAAGCCGCATCAGGCGGTTGCCTGGGCTGCGCTCTTCAATCTGCTGGCCATCGCGGTCTTCGGATTTCACGTGGCTGGCACGGTGGGCACCGGTATCGTCGACCCCTATGCCATCGATCATCGGGTGATCTTCGCGGCGCTGCTCGCAGCCATTGCCTGGAATC
>CAIKZV010000710.1 GCA_903831925.1 uncultured Burkholderiales bacterium | reverse complement strand
TGATGAATCCCGAGAGCAAACAGGTTTCGCCCGCACAAGCGTCCACCGTCTCGAAGACCGACCTGCAAAACGTGATCGAGCAGGCTCAATCGCAGCCGACCGCTTCGAGGCTGCCGGATGACCTTGCGGCTTTTTATGCCGAGCATTCCGGTCTGATCAAGACGCTTGGCGGCGCGGCGCTTGCCGTGGCGCTTGCGCGGATGAAGGACAACCTCGCGAAGCGCCCCTAAGGCATCGGGCCTCGTCGAAGTGATTCGCGCTTCAATTAAAAACGCTCCGAGTCCCTTGCGATAGAGATCACCCGATCGGCAAAGCCGAGATGGCTCCAGTGCAGGTGATATCGGCTGAGGTCCTGGCCAGCTCGGGCCACGAACACCACTTGGGGACCGCTCGCAACAAGTTCCCGGGAGGTCTTCAGTGCCAGTTCCATTGCGCGTTTGACGTCTCGGGGATCCATTGACTGCACTTCGCAACTGCGACCGGCTTGGGCCGGCGATCCGATCGCCAGGATGATCATCAGGACGGCGGTGTCAATCCCCCGTCGCAGACCGCTCATCCGCCAGGAGCGTACTCAAGACGGGCGCCAGCCCTTGGCAAACAAGCCGGTTGTTCATTCGAGTCGCCTCGGGTGTCATGGTTCGATGGTGGCCTTGGCGCACTCATGCTCATCGCGCAGCATCTTGGCCAGCGTGAAGGCCGCGCTGACCAGAAACAACCAGCTCACGCCGAGGAAACTCTTGAAGGCAGGGTTGATGTCCATACGCCAGAGCCCCCATGCGGTAAGGCCCATCGCAAAGACAAAGGCAGCCCAGACCACAGTGCCCCACAGCGGTGTGTCGACAAGGCGCGCTTCGATTTCACGGGTATGTTTGGCCAGGGCAAACGCCGAGCTGAGCGTAAAGATGTAGCCCATGAACATGAAGGCGCGATCCATGTCATGACCCGGAAGCCAGGTTAGGCCGGTGCCGGCAAGTGAGAGGGCGATGCCGAAGCTGGCCCACACCTGGAATTTCCAGGGTTTGGTATCGGGGCGGGAGAGGGTTTTCATGAGCGCCACCTACGATCTGGTCACGACCCTCAAGGCCGAATTGCGCCGCTCCGGCATCACGTATGCGCAGTTGGGGCGTGAGTTGGGCCTGTCAGAGAGCAGCATCAAGCGGATCTTTGCCAGAGGCGACATGGCCCTGTCGCGTGTCGACGAAGTGCTGGCCGTGCTGAAGATGGATTTCGTGGAACTGGCTCGCCAGGTCGCCAACCCAAGCCCCTTGCAGCAGGACCTGACCCTGGAGCAGGAGCGTGCAATTGTTCGCGACCCCAGGATGGTGCTGACTGCCACCTCTGCGCTCAGCCAATGGACCCTCGACGAGATCGTCGCCACCTACGTCATCAGCAAGCCGCAGGCTCTGGCCTGCTTGCTCAAGCTCGACAAACTGGGCTTCCTCGAACTGCGCGCGAACAACAGCTACCGTCTCAAGGTCGACAAGACCTTTCGCTGGCGTCCGGGCGGCCCGGTCATGCAGTTCTTTCGCGCCAATGCGATGGATGACTACTTCAGCGGCGACTTCGGCGATGCCGGCGAATTGCTCATGCCGGTGCGTGGACAGATCAGTCCGGCGCAGGCGCAGCTTTTCAATGAGCGTCTGCGACGTCTGGCGCAGGACTTCGCCCAGCAGCATCTGGTCGATCAGAAGCTGACCGCGTCAGAACGCTGCGCTTACACCGTGTTGTTCGGAATGCGCAACTGGTTGTTCGGCGAGTTTCGGCAATTGCTCAGACACCCCTGAGCGTTGCCACGATTGAATGCAGCGACTAAGGTTGCGGCATTGATCCTTTTCGAGACTGCCAACATGTCTGAAGCCCCTGGTCGCATACATACTCAAGTCGATGGCCCGATCGGCTGGATCGTTTTTGACAACCCCGGTCGCCACAACGCGATGTCTGTGGCGATGTGGGAGGCACTGCCGCAGGCAGTCAAGGCGCTGGAGGATGACGCACAGGTGCGCGTCGTGGTGCTGCGAGGCGCTGGCGATCAGGCCTTCGTATCCGGCGCAGACATCTCGCAATTCGATCAGGTCCGCGATTCGCTTGAGGCAAATCAGCGCTATGAGGCGATCGGCAATGCCGGAATGAGTCGGATCGCCGAATGCGCGAAACCCACGATCGCGATGCTGCAGGGCTGGTGTCTGGGTGGCGGCATGGCCATCACCCTCAACTGCGATATGCGCATGGCCGACGAAACACTGCGTTACGGGATTCCCGCGGCTCGCCTTGGCATCGGCTATCGCTGGCCCGGCATCAAGAAGCTGGTCGACACCGTGGGTGCCCCGAATGCACGCGAGATTTTTCTGACCGCGCGCCGCTTCAATGCGCAGGACGCGCTGCGCATGGGCTTTGTGAACCGCGTGCTTGCACGAGGCGAGCTTGAAAAATCGGTGCGCGCCGAATGCGAATTGCTGGCTGCCAACGCGCCACTCACCATGGCCTCGGTCAAGATTGCGATTGACGAGATCACGCGTGCTGGCGGGCATATTGATGCCGCGCGAATTGAAGCTGCCACGCAGCGTGCCTATGAGAGTGCCGATTTCATCGAAGGGCGCCATGCCTTCATGGAAAACGTGCACCGGTGTTTCGCGGACGCTGAGGCGACATGTACAGACCTACCCCTGGAGGCGCGTTCGAAGGGCTGCGCGTCATCGACCTGGCCCAGGTGCGATCGGGCCCGACCTGCGTCAAGCAGTTCGCCGATTTCGGCGCCGATGTCATCCGGATCGAGCCGCCCGCCCATTCGGGTCGCACCGAACTGATGACCGGGGCGCGCGATGGCGCTGACATGCTCAACCTGCATCGCAACAAGCGATTGATCACGCTGGACCTCAAAGCGCCGGGCGCAAAAGCCGTGCTGCACCGTCTGGTGCGCTCGGCCGATGTGGTGGTCGAGAATTACCGTCCCGATGTGAAGGCCCGATTGGGCATCGATTACGACAGCCTCGCGGCGATCAATCCTCGCATCATCCTGGCCAGCATCTCGGGCTTCGGGCAGGAAGGGCCTTACAAGGTGCGCCCGGGCTTCGATCAGATTGCACAGGGCATGTCCGGCATGATGTCGGTGACCGGCAAGCCCGGTGAAGGGCCCATGCGGGTGGGTGCTGCAGTAGTGGATGTGGCCACCGGTTTGTACGCGGCGCTCGGTGTCATGACCGCGCTCTATGAACGCGAGCGCAGTGGACGTGGGCAGTGGGTGCAGTCGTCGCTGCTGCAATCAGGCTTGGGATTGATGGATTTTCAGGCCGCGCGTTTTCTGGTGGATGGCGAGGTGCCCGGGCAGGTCGGTAACGATCATCCGACCGGCATGCCGACCTCGGCATATGCGACTTCGGATGGCTATGTGAATCTGGGCGCGGGCGGCGAAGCGATGTGGGTGAAGGTCTGTGAAGTGATCGGTCAACCCGCGCTGGCGTCCGATCCGCGATTTGCACACGGCCCTGATCGGTCGCGCAACCGGCAGGCGCTCAATGCTGAGCTGGGTGCGGTCTTTCGAACCCGCACCAGCGCCGAGTGGATTGACATGCTCAATGCAGCCGGGGTGCCGTGTGGTCCGATCTACAGCATGGATCAGGTCTTCAGCGACCCGCAGGTTGTGGCAACCGGCATGGCCGCCACGGTGCATCACGAAACCCGTGGCCCGATTCGCGTGCTGGCCCCGACGGAGACGCTGTCGCGCACGCCCGGTCGCCTTGAACGTTCGCTGGTACCGGTGGGACAAGACACCGATGATGTGCTGGGTGAACTGGGCTTCAGCCAGGACGAGATTGCCGCCATGCGTCGCGACGGCGTGCTCTGAGACAAGCGGTTTGCGCCCGATGCCCTCGGGCTTGTCACGACAAAAAGAAAGGAGACTTCAACCATGAACAGCAACGATCGAACCCACAAGACGCGGCGTGAGGCCATCAGGCGCGTCGGCGCTGTGGCCGCGCTCGGTGTGGCACTGCCTCGCGCGAGTGTCGCGCAGAGTTTTCCGGACAAGCCGATCAGGATGATCGTGCCTTATCCGCCCGGGGGTGGCGCCGATTCGTGGGCGCGTACGGTGGCGGCCAAGCTCGAAAAAGTGATGGGGCAGCCGGTGATTTTCGATTACAAGCCGGGTGGCAGTACCACGATCGGCGCGGACGCAGCAGCCCGCTCGCCAGCCGACGGGTACACCTTGTTCATGATCGACAGCACTGCATTTGCCTACGTGCCGAATATGCGCAAGGTAAATTACGATCCGATTCGCTCGTTTGTGCCGGTGGGGCTGTTGGGTGTGGGTCCGATGCTGCTGGTGGCCGGTCCTAATGTGCCAGTGCGTTCGGTGCCCGAACTGATCACATATGCCAAGGCCAATCCGGGCAAGCTGACGATTGCCAGCGCCGGGGTGGGTTCGCCGCATCACCTGATCGGCGAGTTCTTCTGCGATCGCGCAGGGATTTCACTGACCCATGTGCCTTACAAGGGCGCGGTGCAGTACATCGCCGATCTGCTGGGCGGTCAGGTTGACCTGGCGGTGTCTACCATCACACCCGCCTTGCCACATATTCAGGCTGGTCGCCTGCGCCCGCTGGGGGTGTCGAGCGCTGTGCGATCTTCGGCATTGCCGGATGTCCCAACCATTGCAGAGCAGGGATTGCCGGGTTTCGATGAAAAGCCCTGGACCTGTTTCGTGACGACCGCTGGTGTGCCGCCAGCCGTGCTTGAAAAGTTGCGCGCCGGCTATCGCGCGACGATCGAAGATCCGGAAGTCGCCAACGCCTTGCGCAAGGCCGGTATTGAGGAAGTCGGTGCGTGGAGCCCGGCTCGCATCGGCGAGCAGATGCAGACCGATTATGTGAAGTGGGGCGAGATTATCCGCAAGGCGAACATCAGGATGGATGGTTGACGCAATCCCCCTGCATGCCCCATGCTTTAAGGCTAATCTAGGTTCGAGTCATCTCGCGCCTTTCAACAGGTTTTTCCTGCGCTTTCAGGCTCCGAAGCGGTCAATGACACCGCTCGGGGCGCATGCAGGCCTGCGTCAAAGCGGCCTGCATGGCTCATCGGTGGGCCGGGCGACAGGGTTCAAGCGGTCTGCCATGTCCCTTACCAAAATTTCTCTGCCCGACGGGTCCGTCAGGGAATTCGCGCAAGCACCCACCGTTGCCGAGGTTGCTGCCTCGATCGGCCCGGGTCTGG
>CAIKZV010000709.1 GCA_903831925.1 uncultured Burkholderiales bacterium | reverse complement strand
TGATTGGCATCCAGCCATTCCCACGCCATGTCTGCCGGGCTGGCTACCAGGGAACGGCGCTCCTGATCCAGACCGGCGTATTCCATGCCCTCGCACAAGGTGGCGTGACGTTCAGCCACTGCGTTTTCCAAAGCCTTCGCTTGATCGGTGCTGATCACTCGACCCCGTCCCCAGAGCGGTCCGGTGGGTCGGCCCGCCTCGTCCATCACGTCACCTGGAAGGGTCGCGCCCCAGAGTCCGCTCTGAATTCGCAGCGCCAGCACTTCATTGAAGACGAAGGAGCGCACCGCCGACAGGTAGATGCCCTTCTTCTTCGGGCTGCGCACGCGGATTTCGCGCGCCAGCATGGCCCGGCCCTGCTCGACGTTACCGCCGCCGTGGCCGAAACGCTGAGCGCCAAAGTAGTTGGGCGCGCCATGTGATGCAACGGCCGTGAGATTGGCCTCAATGGCGACGCGCTCGCCGGTCACATCACGCAGCACGATGCGGAATCGGTTGCCCTGCAGATCGCCGGGCCGCAGCTTTTTCACGTGGCGGCTCTGGCTAAGCACTTTGAACTCGGGGTGCTGAAGCTGAGTCAAGTCGGGCGTCTCGCCTTTCGGCAGATAGATGCTGAACCACTGCCGGGTGATGGCGTAGCGGTCCTTGAGGCCGGCATAGCCCACGTTCACTTCCTGCACCTTGGCTGCCTCGGCCAACTGCTGAGCGACGAACGCGGTGTTGGCACCGTTCTTTTCGATGTCCAGCCAGAGGTGTTCGCCCTCACCGGAGGGTGGTTGCAGCGGCAGTTCCGTCACCATGAAATCCTCGTTGAGGCGTTTCAGGGTGGCGCTGGCGCCGCTGGCCGGATAAGCATTGGGCCACAGCGGCAAGGTCGTGTATTGAGCGTCGTTCATGCGCGGTGTTACGGCACCAGCTGAAGATCGGGACGGGGTGTCCGACCGACCAGGGGCAGTCCAGACAGTGATTATCCCTCCGCCCACATGTCCGGACGAGCGCCAACAGATGCGACGCCGATGCAAACCGTTGCTGCAGACCGTGGTTTGAACGCAAGCACGGCTTGCAGTGCTCGCATGACAGCGTCACTGTTTCCAGGCCACCCATTTTCTTGATCATGCGCAAGTCGCATCAAAAAAGAGTCGGTTACAAGCAACTGACGTTTGGACGAACTTCGACGATCGACAGGACCGCCCGCATGAAACGAACGACCATCGCAGCCGCTCTGGGGTTTCTGGCGCTAGTGGCAACGCTTGCCAAAGCACAGCAGATCACCGGTTTGCTGGGCTCGCCCAGCGCCACGACCACCATCAGCGGCAAGCAGCTTCCGCCGCCCGATCCCAGGTTCAGTGGCGTGATAAGGGACGGTGCGCTGCAGTCGAAAGCCTGGTGGGCACCGCGCGTGGTGCCGCCCCAGGGTGCGCCTAATGTCTTGCTCATCATCACCGATGACTCAGGCTTCGGCGTGCCCAGCACGTTTGGTGGTGTGATCCCGGCTCCGACGATGGAC
>CAIKZV010000708.1 GCA_903831925.1 uncultured Burkholderiales bacterium | reverse complement strand
GCCGCCCTCTGTCACGGACCAAGACCTGGACCGTTGTTCGGCTGGTTCAGGCATCGCGGGGCGGTTGAAAACATTTGAGCTGAAAGCCTCAGGGTTGTTGACAGCCCTGATTTTCGTGTCATAATCATAGTCTTTCTCTTTTTCAGCGCAGGCAGTTCGGCCTGCGTCAAGGCAAAGAGATCCAATCCCGTTCTACGGGGCCAAGACTGACCGCGGCGGTGCTGTTCCGGGCTAACCCGGACGTCCAGGCGGATCAAGTTGGGAGTAAGTCATGATTCAGATGCAGTCGATCCTGGACGTCGCGGATAACACTGGCGCGCGTTCGGTGATGTGTATCAAGGTGCTGGGCGGCTCAAAGCGCCGTTATGCCGGCATCGGCGACATCATCAAGGTCTCGATCAAGGAGGCGCAACCGCGCGGCCGGGTCAAGAAGGGTGAGGTCTATAACGCGGTTGTCGTGCGCACAGCCAAGGGCGTTCGTCGTCCTGACGGCTCGCTCGTCAAATTCGATGGCAACGCAGCCGTGTTGCTCAACGCCAAGCTTGAGCCGATCGGCACCCGCATCTTCGGGCCGGTGACGCGTGAGCTTCGAAACGAGCGATTCATGAAGATCGTCTCGCTCGCGCCTGAAGTGCTGTAAGAGGGGCACATCCATGGAAAAAATTCGCAAAGGCGATGAGGTGGTCGTGATCACCGGTCGCGACAAAGGCAAGCGTGGCACGGTCAGCGCCCGTATCGATGAGCGTCATGTGATGGTCGACGGCATCAATGTCGTCAAGAAACATGCTCGCCCGAATCCGATGAAGGGCGTGGCCGGCGGCATTGTCGACAAGGTGATGCCGATCGATCAGTCCAACCTCATGATCTTCAATCCCGGCAGCGGCAAGGGCGACCGAGTCGGTTTCCGGATGCTTGAAGACGGCACGAAGGTTCGTGTGTTCCGTTCAAACGGCGAACAGGTCAAGGCCTGAGGCCGCGGATAACGAGGAAATCACTGAAATGGCTCGTCTTCAACAAACTTACCGCGAAAAGATTGCTCCCGACCTGATGAAGCAGTTTGGCTATTCGTCGGTCATGGAAGTTCCGCGCATCACCAAGATCACGCTGAATATGGGTGTGGGCGAGGCGATCGGCGACAAGAAGCTGCTCGATCTGGCCACCGCCGATCTCGTCAAGATCGCCGGTCAGAAGCCGGTTTCGACCAAGGCCCGCAAGGCGATCGCCGGTTTCAAGATCCGCGCCGGTTACCCGATCGGCTGCATGGTTACGCTGCGCGGCAATCGCATGTACGAATTCCTCGACCGGCTTGTCACGATCGCGCTGCCGCGTGTTCGCGATTTCCGCGGGATCTCCGGTCGCGCCTTCGACGGGCGTGGCAATTACAACCTCGGTGTGAAGGAGCAGATCATCTTCCCCGAGATCGAATACGACAAGGTCGACAAGGTGCGGGGTCTGAATATCAGCATCGCTACCACCGCCAAGTCCGACGATGAAGCAAAGGCGCTGCTGACCGCGTTCCGCTTCCCGTTCCGTAACTGAGGGTTGACAAGTGGCCAAGACCTCCCTGATTGAGCGCGAAAAGAAACGCGAGATGCTGGTGAAGAAGTACGCACCGAAGCGCGCTGAACTTAACGCGATCATTGACGACCAGTCCAAGTCTGAGGAAGAGCGCTTCCAGGCGCGCCTCAAACTGCAGCAGCTGCCCCGCAATTCGAGCCCGACCCGTCTTCGCAATCGTTGCGAACTGACTGGCCGACCCCGCGGTACTTACCGCAAATTTGGACTTGCCCGTAGCAAGCTGCGCGAGATTGCCATGCGCGGCGAAGTGCCGGGCATGACCAAGGCGAGCTGGTAAGGAGCGAACTAACATGAGCATGAGCGACCCGATCGCCGACATGTTCACGCGCATCCGCAACGCGCAGCGCGTCGACAAACAGACGGTGGCGATGCCGTCTTCGAAAATCAAGGTGGCGATTGCAGCCGTCCTGAAAGACGAAGGCTACATCGATGGTTTTCAGGTCAAGGGTGAAGAAGGCAAGCCGCAGCTTGAGGTGCAACTCAAGTACTACGCTGGCCGTCCCGTGATCGAGCGGCTCGAGCGCGTTTCGCGTCCGGGCCTGCGTATTTACAAGGGCCGTGACAGTCTGCCCCAGGTCCTTAATGGCCTGGGCGTGGCAATCGTCACGACGTCAAAAGGCGTGATGACCGATCGCAGGGCCCGTCAGACGGGTCTGGGCGGTGAAGTCATCGGCTACGTGGCCTAAGGAGGGCGTATGTCACGAGTTGCACGTATGCCGATCCCGGTGCCGGCGGGAGTCGATGTTCAGATCGCCAATGGCTCGATTACCGCGAAGGGCCCGCTGGGAACCCTGACGCAGGTGATCAACCCGCTGGTTGCGATCAATCGCGACGGCGCAGAGTTGAAGATTTCTGCAGTCGGTGAGACCACCGCTGCAGCGGCCATGAGCGGCACGTTCCGTGCGCTGGTGGCCAATATGGTTCAGGGTGTGAGCAAGGGTTTCGAGCGCAAGCTGACTTTGGTCGGCGTGGGCTATCGAGCACAGGCTCAGGGTGCAACGCTTAACCTGTCGTTGGGTTTTTCGCACCCGGTGGCGCACCAGATGCCGGAAGGCGTCAAGTGCGAGACACCGACTCAGACCGAGATTCTCATCAAGGGTGCCGACAAGCAGAAAGTCGGCCAGATCGCTGCCGAAGTCCGGGCATACAAGCCGCCAGAGCCCTACAAGGGTAAAGGCGTGCGGTATTCGGACGAGGTAGTGGTCATCAAGGAAACCAAAAAGAAGTAACCGAGCCGCAGGACGAACATGGACAAGAAGCAATCCCGTCTGCGCCGGTCACTGCAGACGCGACACAAAATCGCCGAATTGCGGGTCGACCGGCTTACGGTCTACCGCAGCAATTTGCACATTTACGCCAACATCGTCGCCGCGACCGGCGACAAGGTGCTGGTATCGGCATCGACCCTCGAGACCGAGGTGCGGGCGCAGCTGGCAGGTCAGACTGGTCGAGGCGGCAACACCGCAGCGGCGGCTCTGGTGGGCAAGCGGCTCGCCGAGAAGGCCTTGGCTGCCGGCATTTCGTCGGTTGCCTTTGATCGAGCCGGTTACCGCTATCACGGTCGGGTCAAAACCCTTGCAGACGCGGCTCGTGAAGCCGGTCTCAAGTTCTGACGCGGCACCTTAAGGAAGATCCAGGATGGCAAAGATCCAGGCAAGAGTCGGTGCCGAACAGCGCGACGACGGACTGAAAGAAAAAATGATCGCGGTCAACCGCGTGACCAAGGTCGTCAAGGGCGGTCGGATCCTCGGCTTCGCTGCCTTGACCGTGGTCGGCGACGGCGATGGCCGCATCGGCATGGGCAAAGGCAAGTCACGTGAGGTGCCGGTGGCAGTGCAAAAGGCCATGGATGAGGCACGTCGCAAGATGGTCCGCGTCTCCCTGCGCAACGGAACGCTCCAGCATCCGGTGACCGGTCGACACGGCGCGGCGCGTGTCTATATCGCGCCGGCTGCAGAAGGTACCGGCATCATTGCCGGCGGCCCGATGCGCGCGATTTTCGAGGTGATGGGCGTGAGCAACGTCGTCGCCAAGAGCCACGGCTCGAGCAACCCCTACAACATGGTTCGAGCCACGCTCGATGCTTTCACCAACATGAGCACGCCGGCCGAGATTGCGGCCAAGCGTGGCAAGACCGTCGAGGAGATCCTCGGCTGATCGCCGGGGACGAAACCATGAGCAAGAAGACCCTGAAGGTCACCCTGGTCCGCAGCCCGATCGGTACGCGCGATTCCCATCGCCAGACCGTGCTCGGACTCGGCCTGAAGAAAATCAACCAGTCCCGCGAACTCGAAGATACTCCGGCAGTGCGCGGCATGATCACCAAGGTGTCCTACCTGGTGAAGGTCGAGGCCTGATATGCGATTGAATGACATCAAGCCCGCCGAGGGCAGCAAGCATCCGAGAAAGCGCGTTGGTCGCGGCATCGGTTCGGGGCTGGGCAAGACGGCCGGCCGCGGACACAAGGGTCAGAAGTCGCGTTCGGGCGGATTTCACAAGGTCGGCTTCGAAGGCGGTCAGATGCCGCTGCAGCGTCGTTTGCCCAAGCGCGGTTTCAAGTCGCTGGCAGCCGGTACGGTTGGTGAAGTCCGATTGTCCGATCTGCAAAAAATGGCGGGCGACGAGATTGATCTCCTGGCACTGATCTCGGCTGGCGTGATCTCGCAGTTGTCGCTGTCGGCGCGGGTGATCCTGTCGGGCACCATCGAGCGCAAGGTTGTGCTGCGTGGCGTTGGCGTGACCAAGGGTGCGAAGGCGGCCATTGAGGCAGCCGGCGGCTCGGTCGCCTGATCGATCGCCTGACCAAGCATTAATCGACCTCAACAGGACCTGACCCCTTGGC
>CAIKZV010000707.1 GCA_903831925.1 uncultured Burkholderiales bacterium | reverse complement strand
GCCTGGGCAAGCGGCAACGCCCATTGCCGCTGGATCGCCGGCGGCTGCGCCATCATCGAGGACGGCAAGCCCCGGATGCTGCCCAATGGCATGCTCGATTCGCGCATGGTCTTCTTTCCCTCCGACGCGGTCACACGCCTTGACGGCTGGCATGTTAGCGGGCTGGTTGGCACCGGCAGCGGCGAGTTCTCAGTCGATAAGCTGGCGGTCCCGCGCTCCCATTCGGTCTCGCTGATATCGGACTCGCCGCGCGAAACCGGCGCGCTCTATCGCATGCCAATCTTCGGACTGCTGGCCCAGGGCATCGCAGCGGTCATGCTCGGCAATGCGCGCGCCGCGATCGACGACCTGGTGGAACTGGCCGGCGCCAAGCGTCCTCAAGGAAGCCGACGGACCCTGGCCGAGCGCGCCAGTGCGCAGACCGACCTCGCCCGTGCCGAGGCCACGCTGCGCTCGGCAGGCGCCTACTGTCGCGAAGCAGTCGGCGACGCCTGGCGGCAAGTCTGCGCCGGCGAGCCGCTTGACGCCGGGACCCGTGCCCAGCTCAGGCTGTCGGCGACGCATGCCACGCGCGCGGCAGCCGAGGTTGCCAGCAACATGTATGAGCTTGGCGGCGGATCATCGGTCTATCTGTCGAGTCCGCTGCAGCGCCGATTTCGCGATGCACATGTCGGCACCCAGCATCTCATGGTCGCTGCGCCCACCTGGGAGCTCGCCGGTCGGGTCCTCATGGGTCTGCCGACCGATGCCACGCTGCTGTAGCCCGGCAGCTGCAGGCCGTCTTTAATGCTAACGTTGCCTTGACCATGGTCCGTCGCGCCCTCTACAGCCGTCCTCCACCCTCCCGGCCTGCGGGCGATAAGCGTTCGGATAAGCGCTCGGATAAGCGCTCTGATGCGGGGCCCGATGCCGCGGCGAAGACGGTGCGGTCGAGTATCGGCAGCGCACAACGGACTGTCACTTCGTCTGCGACACCGCCGACGAACTCGCCCACGATCCCACTCGGGCGCTTCGCCCGCCTGCGGCGCCTGACCGCCAGTCTCACCGCGCGATACGAACGATTCCTGCTGGTCGCGCTCGGCATGGCCGGCGCACTCGCTCTGGTGGCGGCATCGCAGCGATTGGCCCCCCCCGTGCCGGCACTTGACCAGAAAATCATCGATGCTGCGGTGCTGCGCACACTCGAGACCACTGCCCTGCCCTCACCCGCGGCCAAGGCATGGGAAATCATCCGACCTTCGGTCGTCCGAGTGCGGCGCCTCGGCCCTCCCAAACAGGGCAAGGACGGCCAGAGCGGCGACGAAGGCGAAGACATCGGCGTCGGCAGCGGTGTGGTCATCGTCGAGTCAGGTCTGATCCTGACCAATCTGCATGTGGTCGAGGGGGCGACGTCGATCAAGGTGGTCTTTGCAGACGGCCTTGTCTCGGACGCCGACGTCGTGCAGACCCAACCTGACCAGGACCTCGCGGTGCTCAAGGCCAGAACGCTGCCGGATGATCTGCAGGCGGCCACACTGAAATCGACGGCCGATCTGCGCCCCGGCGATACCGTCATCGCGGCCGGCTTTCCCTTCGGCATCGGTCCATCAGTGACGTCCGGCGTCGTCTCGGGGCTCAAGCGCGAGTTCCGCACACCGCAAGGCCAGCAACTGCTGACCAACCTCATCCAGTTCGATGCCGCGGTCAACCCCGGCAGCTCGGGCGGGCCGCTGATCACCCCAGAAGGCGAGGTGGTCGGCATCGTCACCGCCGTACTCAACCCGACCGAGCAGCGAGTTTTCGTCGGTATCGGTTTTGCCGTGCCGAT
>CAIKZV010000706.1 GCA_903831925.1 uncultured Burkholderiales bacterium | reverse complement strand
TTGGTGGCTGCGGGCTTTGCCTGCTGCGAGGTCCAGGCGTAAAAGCCGCCCGCGGCGACCGCTGCAGCAGCGGTGCCGCCGATGATCAGACCGCGACGATTGTTCAGGCCCATGCGCCCCTCCTGCGTGAGAAGGGCACGATGTTAACCGTGCCCGATGCGGGCAAGGGCGATTTCAATTGCTGCGGCTCAAACCGGTGTGAACATCGGCAGGTGGTTGCCATCTTCAGTCGGTTTGAAAACCAGCTTCACACGCTGACCGATTTTCAGGGCATCGAGATCGCAATCGGTGATGTTGGTCAGCATGGTCACACCCTCGTCGAGCCTCACATAGGCGATTGCGTAGGGGATGGGGCCTGCCCGGCGCGTCACGCTCACGCTGTAGATCTCGCCGGTGCCTTTGCTGGCCTCCCAGTCGGTGTCGCCGAAGCAATAGGGGCAGACTGCGCGCGGATACCAATTGGGTTTGGCGCACGTGGTGCAGCGTCGAAACTTCAGTACGCCTTCTTTGGCCGCCGCCCAGAAGGGCTCGGTGGCGGCATCGGTGATGCTTGCGCCCAGCGGGCGATCCTGGCTCATCGTGCTCATGGTCATGCCCTCTCGAGGATCAGGGTTCCGGAACCGTGGCGTGAGCCCAGCAGTCCGCCGATGCCCTGCGCCAGTGCCAGCGTGCAGTTCGGCACCTGCACCTTGGCATGGGCTTCGCCGCGCAGCTGACGCACCGCCTCGATGACCTTGGTGATGCCGCCGCGATTGGCCGGATGGTTGTTGCACAGGCCGCCGCCATCGGTATTGAAGGGCAGCTTGCCGATACCCGAGATCAGGTTGCCGTCGGCGACGAATTTGCCGCCTTGGCCTTTCGCGCAAAAGCCCAGGTCTTCGAGCTGCATAAGGACCGTGATCGTGAAGCTGTCGTAGATCGAGGCGTATTGAATGTCGGCGGGTTTCACGCCCGCTTCTTCGAAGGCCTTGGGGCCCGACAGGGCTGCCGCCGACCAGCTCAGATCGACCTGTCCGCCGAGCTGGCCTTTGACCGCTTCGCCTGCGCCCAGCAGATTGATGACCGGACGCTTGAGCGAACGGGCGATCTCGGGTCGCGTGACCACCAGCGCACCGCCGCCGTCGCTCACCACGCAGCAGTCGAGCTTGTGCAGCGGATCGGAAATCATCGGTGAGTCGAGGACCTCCTGCACCGTGACCGGATCGCGCAGCATGGCGTGCGGATTGTGCTGGGCGTGGGCAGCGGCGGCGACCTTGATCCAGGCGAGCTGCGCGGAGGTCGTGCCGAACTGATGCATGTGGCGCGCTGCAACCAGTGCATACATGTTGACCGTGACCGGGTTGTAGAGCGACTCCCAGGGCGCGTCGGGCACATTCGGCACTACCGCGCGGGGTGCAACGCCGCTCGATCCTTCGCTGCGCGGCCGGCCTGCCAGGGTAATGAGCGCGACATTGCATTTGCCGGCGGCAATGGCCGCAGCGGCATGAGCGACATGCAGCAGATAGGACGAGCCGCCGGTTTCGGTCGAGTCGACATAACGAACGTTGATCAGCCCGAGATAGTCGAGCATGTTGACCGCACCCATGCCGGGCGCATCACCGGCGCAAAAATAGCCGTCGACATCGGCCATGGTGAGACCGGCGTCAGCGAGCGCGCCGCGGGCACACTCGGCATGCAGTTGTGCAACGGTCTTGTCCGGTGCCTTTCGGGTCGGGTGTTCATAGGCACCTGCAATGCAGGCCTTGCGACGAAGGGTCATGTCGTCTCCTGGTGGGCGGTTGTCTGGGGTCAGTGTGACATGGTCAAGCTGTGACCTTACCGTCGGTTCGGGATGCCGCCAAACCGATGCGGTTCGAATTCAGTGCGGTGAGCCTGCTTCGACGCGAATCGCGTCGTGTTGCTGCGCCAGGTCGCCGTATCAGGTCGGTGCCGCGGATCGCCACGTTAGAATTGAATCAGCCGTCATCGGCGCATTGGCCGATCGACAGGTTTTCAGCGGTATTCACAGAACTCACAAGGCAGGAGACAAAGCGATGAAAGTTGATGCATCAACCCCCGCAGTCGTGACCGGAGGCGCATCCGGTCTGGGCAGAGCCACGGCCGAGGCGCTGGCCGCCGCCGGCGTCAAGGTGGCGATCTTTGACGTGAACGAAGCCAAGGGCGCCGAAGTTGCGCAAGCCATCGGTGGCCTCTTTTGCCGGGTCGACATCAACAGCGAAGAAAGCGTCGTCGAAGGCTTTGCAAAGGCCCGCGCCGCGCATGGCCAGGAACGCATCCTTGTGCATTGCGCCATGACCTCCCGGCGCGGCAAGACCCTGGCCTTTGACAAGGCGTCAGGCAGTCTCAAGCGACTGTCGACCACCGACTACGAGGCCGGCGTGCAGGGCGTGCTGGTTGCGAGCTATCGCGTCGCATCGCTGTCGGCCGAAGGCATGGCCACACTGGCGCCGCTTGAAGACGGCGAACGCGGCAGCATCACCCTGACCGCCTCGGTGGCCGCGCAGGACGGGCAGATCGGTCAGGTGATCTACGCCTCGGCCAAAGCGGGCGTCAATGGCCTGGTGCTGCCGATGGCCCGTGATTTCTCCGACATCGGTATCCGTGTCAATTCGATCATGCCGGGCATCTTCGCCACGCCGCTGATGATGGGTGCCACCCCGCAGGTCCTCAACAGCCTGAGCGCATCCGTGCCTTTCCCCAAGCGCCTGGGCAAGCCCGAAGAGTTCGCGAGTCTGGCGATGGAGCTGGCACGCAATTCCTATTTCAATGGCCAGTGCATCCGGCTGGACGGCGCCATTCGCATGGCACCGCGTTAAGGCACTTTTAGTCAGACCGGCGTGCACAACACCGACTTCAGCGAGAGCGAAGCGATCGCACGCCGCGTCATCGAGTGCACGCTTCCGAAGGCCGAATGGACGCATGAGGCGCATCTGCGGGTCGGGCTGTGGCATGTGCTGCAGCTTGGCCCCGATGAAGCGCTCATTCAGTTGCGACAGCGCATTAGCGCCTACAACGAGTCGGTCGGCACGGCCAACACCGACGCCTCCGGTTACCACGAGACGATCACGCGTTTTTACGTAAAGGTCATCGCGCAGTTCGTCGCATCTGTCGATGCGACTCGCCCGGCCGACGATCTGGCCGCTGAGTTCATTCGCCGATTCGGGGATCGCACGCTGGCCATGCGGTTTTTTGACGAAGATCGGCTGATGACACCGCTTGCACGGAGCAGCTGGATCGAGCCGGATCGACCTGTCCGGCTTTAGTGCTTTGCTGCGCTCAATTGGCGCCGGGCGTTGGCGCCCTGGATCGAATCAGCCTTTGGGCACGCCCGCGCGTTTGGGCCACAGACCTGCAGTCAGGATGACCGCTGCCGCCACCGCAAAGCCAATCGACAGTTTGCTGTGAAGAAAGATCATCGGGTCGCCATCGGAGATCGACAGCGCCTGACGCACCGAGCGTTCAAAAATCGGCCCCAGCACATAGGCCAGGATGACGATGCCCAGGTCAAAACCGTGTCGGCGCAGGTAATAGCCCACGAACCCGAACACGACTGCCACCACCACGTCGGCCGGGTTGCCACTGTTCGAAAACACGCCGATCAGACACACCAGCAGGATCATCGGCGTCAGATAGACCCTTGGAATGTCGAGGATCTTCACGAACAGACCGATCAGCGGCAGGTTCAGCACCAGCAGCATGATGTTGCCGATATACATGCTGGCCACGACGCCCCAGAACACCTCTGGCGAGCGCTCCAGGATCTGGGGGCCCGGCGCGACGCCGTGAATCATGAAGGCGCCGAGCAACAGCGCGGTGATGGCATTGGCCGGGATGCCCATGCACAGCAGCGGCACGAAGGCGCCAGTGGTCCCGGCGTTATTGGCGGCTTCCGGCCCCGCCAGACCCTCGACCGCGCCCTTGCCGAACTCTTCCGGGTGGCGTGACAGCTTGCGCTCCACCGCATACGACAGAAAGGACGCGATCACCGCGCCGCCGCCTGGCAGCAGCCCGACCAGAAATCCCAGGACCGTGCCCCGACCCACCGGACCGACCGATCGGCGCGCCTCCTCGGCGGTCGGCAAAAAAGCGGCCATGCCTTTGGGCGGCATCAGGATTTTCAGTTCGCTTTCTTCCCGCCGTGCCATGAACAGCACCTCGGACAGGCCGAAGAGGCCAATCGCAAGTGGCACCAGATTGACCCCATCGGACAGCGTGAGAATGTCGAAGGTCAGGCGAGGCGTCATGTTCATCGGGTCCAGCCCGATGGTGCCCAGCAGCAGACCGAAAGCAGCCATCAGCAATGCCCGGGGTAGCGAGCCGCCCGACATGTAGGTGACCATTGAGAGGCCCGCCAGCATCATCATGGCGTATTCGGAGGGCCCGAAAGCCAGCACCATCCTGGCCAGCGGCGGCGACAGAAAACTGATCGCGATCACACCCAGTGTGCCGGCCACGAAAGAGCCCACTGCCGCAATGAAAAGTGCCGACCCTGCTCGACCCTTGCGCGCCATCTCGTAGCCATCGAGGCAGGTGACCACCGAGGATGCCTCGCCAGGTATGCGCATCAGGACCGATGTGACCGTCCCACCGTAGGCCACGCCGTAGTAGATGCCCGAGAGCATGATGATGGCCGAGGTTACGTCCATCTTGAATGTGATCGGCAACAGGATGGCGATGGTGGTGAGCGGTCCCAGTCCCGGGAGGATGCCGACAACCGTGCCGAGGAATGCCCCGATGAAGCAATACATCAGGTTCTCGCCTGTCAGGACAATCGCAAAGCCGTTGAGCAGCGCGTCCATACGAGCCTTCGCTCAGCGCACGAGCGAAAGGAAAGCGCGTTCGATGGGGCCGGTGGGCAGATCTACACGCAAGAGCCAGGCAAAACACACCAGGCCGATGAGGGCGGCACCAACGCCATAGAGCAATGCGGCGCCCCATGATCGTCCCTCTGCAAAGCGCACCAGCAGGATCGAGACTGCCAGCGAAGTCAGCACAAATCCGCCATAGGCCGCACCCACGGCCAGCACAATGAGCGCGAGGCAATACAGGTTGAAGGTCGATCTCGTACGCGCGAGCTCCCGCGTGTCGATCGTGTCGGTATCGCCCTCTTCTGTTGCGCCGGCAGGGCCAGGCCAGATCAGCACGATCAACGCCAGGGCCACGCACACGGTGGCCACAATCATCGGCCACAGGCCGGCGCCCGGGCCGTCGATGGCCCAGCGCTCCAGCCCCCAGGCCTGCCACAGTCCGACCAGCGCCGAGGCGAGCAAGGCGAGCGTCGCCAGTCGAGTGCCCTGACCGGCTCGGGTCGTGCGGGGCGCGGCCACGGCAGCGCCCTGATCCGTGCCCTGAGCCATCAGCGCTTCTTGGCCATGCCGGTTTCCAGAAGGATCGGCATCAGGTCGGTCTCGATACTTTTGAGATAAGCCTCGTAGTCGGGGCCGCTGCGCCAGATCGGCTCGATGCCCAGCTTGGCAATCTGATCGGTCACCGATGCGTCTTTCATGCAATCAGCCAGCGCAGCATCCACTCGGCTCTTGATGGCCGGGTCCACGCCGACCGGATAGGCGTACCCGAAGGGGCCGCGGGTCATGGCGTTGTAGCCCATTTCCTTGAGGTTCTTCACATTGGGATAGTCGGGCCAGCGTGCAGGGCCGGCCGCTGCCAGAAAGCGCAGCTTGCCTGCATCGATCTGTGGGCGCATCTCGGCCACAGTCTGGATCACCGCATCCACATGCCCGCCCACGCATTGGCTCACTGCCTCGAGTCCACCGCTGAAGACAACCCAGCGGAAACGGGCACCGGTGATCTTGGCCAGTTGAAACATCGCGACGACGTTGGTGATGTTGTTCGAGCCGTAAGTCACCAGGCGCTTTTTGCCTTCAGCGACCAGGTCTTCAATCGACTTGATCGAGGAGCCCTCGCCGACGCCAATGCCGTAACGCAGCTCTGCCACCTGGCCGATGATGTCAAAGCCATCCCAGGGGTTGTATTTGACGTCCATCCCGGCAGGCAC
>CAIKZV010000705.1 GCA_903831925.1 uncultured Burkholderiales bacterium | reverse complement strand
GCCTCAACGATGCGCTGGGCGCGACCTCGATCGTGGTCACCCATGATGTGCCCGAGACCTTCGCGATTGCCGACCGGGTCTTTCTGCTCGGCGGCGGGCGGGTGGTGGCCAGTGGAACACCGGCCGAGCTCAGGGCCTCCGAGGATCCCTTCGTCACCCAGTTTCTGCATGGCTCGCGCGACGGCCCGGTCGCCTTTCATCAGCCGGCCCCGCCGATGGCCAGCCAGCTCGGTTTCGGCGGGCCGCCGCGATGATCGATCTGCTTGCACGCTGCGGCCGATGGGTCCGCCTGGCCATGGCCAGGATCGGCTATGGTGCACGCTTTTTCCTGCGGCTGTGCTCGCTGATACCGGCGGCGCTGGCCCGCCCGCGACTGGTCATCGATCAGCTTCACTTCATCGGCAACCGGTCGCTCTCGATCATCCTGGTGTCGGGCCTCTTTGTGGGTTTCGTCCTTGGCCTGCAGGGCTATTACACGCTGCAGCGCTACGGTTCGGCCGAGGCGCTCGGGCTGCTGGTGGCGCTGTCGCTGGTGCGCGAACTCGGTCCGGTGGTGGCGGCGCTGCTGTTTGCGGGCCGCGCCGGCACCTCGCTGACCGCCGAGGTCGGTCTGATGAAAGCAGGCGAACAACTGGTGGCAATGGAAATGATGGCGGTCGATCCGGTGGCCCGGGTGCTGGCGCCACGCTTTGTCGCGGCGATAATCGCAATGCCCCTGCTGGCAGCGCTCTTTTCTGCGGTTGGTATCCTCGGCGGCTGGGGCGTTGGTGTGGTCCTGATCGGTGTTGACGACGGTTCGTTCTGGTCCCAGATGCAAACCGGGGTGGATGTCTTCAAGGATGTCGGCAACGGGATCGTCAAGAGCATCGTGTTTGGGGTCATCTGCGCGTTCACGGCGCTCTTTGTCGGTTACGAAGCCCATCCCACACCCGAAGGTGTTGCGCGTGCAACCACGACCACCGTCGTGGCGTCGTCGCTGGCTGTGCTGGGTTTCGACTTCATCCTGACCGCCCTGATGTTTGGTACGACCTGATGACGCAACTGATGACGCAACTGATGACGCATCGATTCATGGCTGAGGTTTCCATGGCAACAGGTTCACCGCTTTTCCAACGAGGGGCTGAGCAATGACGGATCGCCGCGCGGTCGATGTGATGGTGGGCGCCTTTGTGCTGCTGGGCTTGGGCGCGCTGCTTTTTCTGGCGCTCAAGTCGGCCAATCTGGGCAGCTTCTCGACCGGCCCCACTTATTCGATGCAGGCGCGCTTCGACAACATCGGCGGCCTGAAAGTGCGCGCGCCGGTCAAGAGTGCCGGTGTTGTGGTCGGGCGGGTGAGCTCGATCTCGTTTGACGACAAGTCCTATCAGGCGACCGTCGTGGTGGCGATGGACCAGCGCTACAAGTTTCCGACCGACAGCTCGGCCAAGATCCTCACCTCGGGCCTGCTCGGGGAGCAGTATCTTGGCCTGGAGGCCGGTGCCGAGGAAAAGACGCTCGGCGAGGGCGGTCGCATCAAGATGACCCAGTCGGCGGTGGTGCTCGAAAACCTGATCAGCCAGTTCCTGTTCAGCAAGGCCGAGCAAGGCGTTAAAAAAGAATGAGCCGTCTGCTCGATGCGTTGCGCGCCTGCGCCGTCGCGGTGTTCCTGGTGGCCGCCCTCGGCGCCTGTGCCAGTAGCTCGGGGCCGGGCGGCGCTGCTCGCGCGCCGTCGCCGGCCGATCCCCTGGAGCCATTCAACCGCGGCGTCTATGCGTTCAACGATGTCGTCGACGAATTCTTCATGCGCCCGGTGGCGGTGGCCTACGACAAGTACGTGCCCGACACTGTCCAGTTCATCGTGCGCAACTTCCTGTCCAACCTCTACGACCCCTACATCGGTCTGAACAATCTGCTGCAGGGTAAACCCGCTGATGCGCTCTCGGATGTCGGCCGCTTCCTGGTCAACAGCACCATCGGTTTCCTGGGTTTCGGCGATCCGGCAAGCGACATCGGCCTGCAAAAGCACCGGGAAGATTTCGGTCAGACCCTGGGCGTCTGGGGCTTGCCCACCGGGCCCTATCTGGTTCTGCCCATTTTCGGGCCGTCCGACATCCGTGACGGGGTCGGATTCGGGGTTGATGCCTGGGCCGGGCTGATCAACCGCTTCGACAACGTGCCCTTTCGCAACAGCGCCGCGGGTCTGACCGTAGTGCAGGCGCGCGCGCAGCTCCTGAGCACCGACGGCCTGCTTGCCGACGCACTCGACCGGTATCTTCTGGTGCGCGACGTCTATCTCCAGCGTCGCCGCAATCTTGTTTACGACGGCATCCTGCCTGAAGAGGAATGACGCCCTGCAGCGTTTCCTGATCGACCTCCGGTACCTCTCACTGTCACGGCCTCTCACTTCGAGGACTTCCAGCACCATGAATCGACTCTTTTCATCGCTCTTTCGTTTCAGCCTTCCTGCGGTCTTCGCCGGCGGCCTGATCGCTGTGGTGCTGGCGCTTGCCGGTGCGGCGTCGGCGACAGCGCAGGTCAACGCGCAGGCGCCCGACGAGTTCATCCGGATCCTCAGCACCCGGGTGCTCGATCAGATCAAGCAGGACAAGACCCTGCGCAGCGGCGACATCCACAAGCTGGCCGCCTTCGTCGACGAATCGGTCATGCCCAATATCGACTTCGAACGCATGACCGCGCTGTCGGTCGGGCGCAACTGGCGCGAGGCCACGCCCGAGCAGCAAAAGCAGCTGATGACCGAGTTCCGCGCGCTGTTGCTGCGCACCTATGCCGGCGCCCTGACCGCGGTGAGCGACCAGCAGGTTCGCGTCAAGCCGCTTCGCGCCGCCCCCGAAGACACCGAGGTGGTGGTGCGCAGCGAGATCGTCCAGGCTCGCGGCGAGCCGATCCAGCTCGATTACAGGCTCGAAAAGAAGGGCGACTCCTGGCGCATCTTCAACCTGAATATCGCAGGCGTCTGGCTGGTCGAGACCTATCGCAACCAGTTCACCCAGGAAATCACCGCCAAGGGCATGGACGGCCTGATCCAGAGTCTGGCCGAGCGCAACCGCAAGTTTGCCCAGGCCGCCAAGGCCTCCTGACCGATCGTGCCAGGCGATACCTTCCCCCGCGAGATCCGGCTGACCAACGCGGTCGCCGCGCTCGCGCAGGCGCGCGTCGCGCTCGGGGCGGCCTCAGGGTCCGCCTCAGGGTCCATCGATCTCGCCGGACTCACGGTGTTCGATTCGGCTGCGCTCGCGGTTCTCGCGGCGCTACGTCGCGATGCCGCAGGCTCACTGCGATTTGCCAATCCGCCCGCCAATCTGCGCAAGCTCGCCGCGCTCTATGGCGTCGAAGCGCTGCTCTTTGACACCGTCGACGGCCCCGCCGCGGCATCAGCCTGAACCGATGACCGCCGCCATCGATATCCGCGCTGTCCACAAGCGCTACGGCAGCTTTGAAGCGCTCAGCGGGGTCTCGCTGCAGGTGGCGCAAGGCGAGTTCTTCGGGCTGCTCGGGCCCAATGGCGCCGGCAAGACCTCGCTCATCGCCCTGGTCGCCGGACTGAACCATCCCAGCGCCGGCAGCGTCTCGGTGATGGGCCACGACGTGCTCAGGGATTATCGGCAGGCACGCCGGGCGCTCGGGGTCGTGCCGCAGGAGCTGGTCTACGATCCGTTTTTCACGGTGCGCGAGACCTTGCGCCTGACCTCGGGCTATTACGGGCTGCGTCGCAACGACGACTGGATCGACGAGATCCTTGCCAACCTCGACCTCACCGGCAAGGCCGACGTCAACATGCGCGCGCTGTCGGGCGGCATGAAGCGGCGCGTGCTGGTGGCACAAGCCCTGGTGCACCGCCCGCCGGTCATCGTGCTCGATGAGCCCACCGCCGGCGTCGATGTCGAGCTGCGCCAGACGCTGTGGCAGTTCGTCAAGCGGCTCAACCGCGAGGGTCACACCATCGTCCTGACCACCCACTATCTCGAAGAAGCGCAGGAGCTGTGCGGGCGAATCGCCATGCTCAAGCGCGGCAAGGTGGTGGCCCTGGACGACACCGCCACCCTGCTCGGGCGCTTCGGCGGCGGAACGGTCTCGATGCGACTGAGCGGTGCGCCCCTGCCGGCGTCGCTTCATGGTGCGCTGGTCGACGAGCCCGGCCCCGATCGGCGCTGCAGCCTGCGGCTGGGCGACTGGCAGCAGCTCGAGCCGGTGCTGGCGCAACTGCGCGAAGCCGGCTGCCATATCGACGAGATGGAAGTGCAGCACACCGATCTCGAGGATGTCTTCATGCGCATCATGGCCTATACCGGGGCGGAGCAGCCGTGACCGGTTTTCTCACCCTGCTGCGCAAGGAAATCCTGCGATTCTGGAAGGTCGCGGTGCAGACCGTCGGCGCGCCCATCCTCACCGCCATCCTCTATCTGCTTGTGTTTTCGCAGGCCCTGGCCGAGCATGTCCCGGTCTTTCCGGGGGTGAGCTACGGCGCCTTCCTGATTCCGGGGCTGGTGATGATGTCGATGCTCCAGAACGCGTTTGCCAACCCCTCCTCATCGCTGATCCAGTCGAAGGTCACCGGCAACGTGGTCTTCATCCTGCTGCCGCCGCTATCCAATTTCGAGCTCTTTGCCGCCTATGTGCTGGCCTCGGTGGCGCGGGGCCTGCTGGTCGGGCTGGGCGTCTTTCTGGCCACGGTCTGGTTTGCGCCACCGAGCTTCGTGGCGCCGGGCTGGGCGCTGGTCTTTGCGGTCCTGGGCTGCGCGATTCTCGGTACAATGGGGCTGATTGCCGGCATCTGCGCCGAGAAATTCGACCAGATCGCCGCATTTCAGAGCTTCCTGATCATGCCGGCCACGTTTCTTGCCGGCGTTTTTTATTCCATCAAGACATTGCCGCCGTTCTGGCAGCTCGTCTCGCACTTCAATCCGTTCTTCTACATGGTCGACGGCTTTCGCTACGGCTTTTTCGGCCAGTCCGACGTGCCGCCCACCACCAGTCTGGCGGTGGCGCTGGTGACCCTGGCAGTGGTGTCCGGCGTGGCGATGCAACTGCTGAGAACCGGCTTCCGGATCCGCCATTGAAAGGCACCGCACTTCATGACCACACCTGAAAACATCCGCCAGTACATCAGCGACGGCATGGCCTGCGAGCACCTGAGCGTCGATGGCGACGGTCATCACTTCGAGGCGGTGATCGTCTCGCGCGAGTTCGAAGGCAAGCGGCCGATCCAGCGCCATCAGCTGGTCTATGCGGTGCTCGGCGACCGGATGCGTCAGGAAATCCACGCGCTCTCGATGTCCACCCTCACGCCCGACGAATGGGCCGCCCGCGGATCCAAGTAATCGCGCCATGGACAAACTGCTGATTCACGGCGGCCATCCGCTCAAGGGCGAGGTGCCGATTTCCGGCGCCAAGAATGCCGCGCTGCCGATCCTGTGCGCCGCCATTCTTGTGCCGGGCACGCTCGAACTCGACAACGTCCCCAAGCTGCAGGATGTCGGCACCACGCTGCGTCTGCTCGAGCGCATGGGCATCACCTCGGTCAGCGACGGCAGCAAGGTCGTGCTCGATGCATCGCGCGTCACCCATCTCGAAGCCGCCTACGATCTGGTCAAGACGATGCGCGCCTCCATCCTGGTGCTCGGGCCGCTGCTTGCGCGCTTCGGCGAGGCCCGCGTGTCGCTGCCCGGCGGCTGCGCGATCGGGCAACGGCCGGTTGATCAGCACATCAAGGGTCTGCAGGCGCTCGGCGCCCAGATCGAGATCGAACACGGTTATGTCGTGGCCCGCGCAAAGCGCCTGCGCGGCGCCCGCATTGTCACCGACATGGTGACCGTCACCGGCACCGAGAACCTGATGATGGCGGCTACCCTTGCCGAGGGCGAGACCATCATCGAAAACGCCGCGCGCGAGCCCGAGGTGGTCGACCTGGCCGCCGCGCTCACCGCGCTGGGCGCGCGCATCCGCGGCGCCGGCACCGACCGCATCGTCATCGAAGGTGTCCAGGCCCTGCATTCGGGCGCCTATCGCGTCATGCCCGATCGCATCGAGACCGGCACCTTCCTGTGCGCGGTGGCTGCCGCCGGCGGCAGTCTGCGCCTGACCGGTTGCGACACTGCCGCACTCGATGCCACCCTCGACAAATTGCGCGAGACCGGTCTGGTGATCGAGTCCGGCACCGACTGGCTGCAGGCCACCATGTCCGGGCGCCCCCGTTCGGTCGACATCCGCACTGCACCTTATCCGGGCTTTGCCACCGACATGCAGGCCCAGATCATGGCGGTCAACTGCGTTGCCCAGGGCACCGCGGTCATTACCGAGACCATCTTCGAGAACCGCTTCATGCATGTCCAGGAGATGGTC
Organism: uncultured Burkholderiales bacterium; assembly: GCA_903831925.1. GTDB lineage: Bacteria > Pseudomonadota > Gammaproteobacteria > Burkholderiales > Burkholderiaceae_E > UBA4615. The sequence continues at coordinate 1,785 of CAIKZV010000705.1, read as the reverse complement.
CGGCTCGGTGCCGACATCGCCATCCAGGGCAATACCGCGGTGATTCGCGGCGTGGCGGGGCTGTCGGGCGCCATCGTGATGGCCACCGATCTGCGTGCCTCGGCCGGGCTGGTGATCGCCGGTCTGGTCGCCGAGGGCGACACGCTGGTCGATCGCATCTATCACCTCGATCGCGGCTACGACCGCATGGAGCGCAAGCTCGCCGCGGTCGGCGCTCAGATCGAGCGGGTGCGCACGGTGGTCGACGCATGATCACGCTGGCGCTCTCCAAGGGTCGCATCCTCGACGAGACCCTGCCGCTGCTCGCTGCGGCCGGCATCACCGTCGATCCGGCGGTGCTCGATTCGCGCAAGCTGATTCTGCCGACCGCCGATCCGGGTCTGCGACTGATCATCGTGCGTGCGAGCGACGTGCCGACCTACGTCCAATATGGCGCGGCCGACATCGGTGTGGCCGGCAAGGACGTGCTGCTCGAGCATGGCGGCGAAGGGCTCTACCAGCCGATCGATCTGCGCATCGGCCGCTGCCGGCTGTGCGTGGCGGTGCGTCGCGGCTTCGACTACACCGCGTCGGTTCGCAGCGGCGCCCGACTGCGCGTGGCGACCAAATACACCACGGTCGCGCGCGAGCACTTTGCGGCCAAGGGCGTGCATGTCGATCCGATCAAGCTTTATGGCTCGATGGAACTCGCACCGCTGGTGGGCCTGGCCGATGCGATCGTCGATGTGGTCTCGACCGGCAGCACGCTCAAGGCCAATGATCTGGTCGAGGTCGAGGACATCATGTCGATCTCGGCCCGCCTGGTGGTCAATCAGGCGGCATTCAAGACAAGGCGCGCCGCGCTCGCGCCCCTGCTGGCCGCGCTCGAGCGCGCGGTCGAGCAGTCGGGTGTGGCATGAGCACGCCGGCTTCGCGCCCGGTCATCAGCCGCCTCGATACCGCGCAGGCTGGTTTTGATGCGCGGCTCGCCACGCTGCTGGCCTGGGAGGCCTCGCAGGATGCGGCGATCGAGCAGGCGGTGGCCGAGATCGTTCGCGATGTCCGGGTACGCGGCGACGCAGCGGTCCTTGATTTCACGAGCCGTTTCGATCGCCTGAGCCTTTCTGATGCCGCCGCGCTCGAGCTGCCCCGCGCCGAACTCGACGCAGCACTCGCCGCCTTGCCGGCTGCCCCCCGTGCCGCGCTCGAGTCTGCGGCGGCCAGAGTGCGGTCCTATCACGAGCATCAGCGCGCCGAGTCCTGGTCCTATGTCGAGGCCGACGGCACGCGTCTTGGCCAGAAAATCGGCCCGATCGACCGGGTCGGGCTCTATGTGCCTGGCGGCAAGGCTGCCTATCCCTCGTCGGTGCTGATGAATGCGCTGCCGGCCAAGGTGGCCGGTGTGCCCGAGCTGATCATGGTCTGCCCGACGCCCGATGGCGTTCGCAATCAGATGGTGCTGGCCGCCGCCGCGATTGCAGGCGTCGACCGGGTCTTCACCATCGGCGGCGCCCAGGCGATCGCCGCGCTCGCCTGGGGCACCGCCACGATCCCGGCGGTCGACAAGATCGTCGGGCCGGGCAATGCCTATGTGGCTGAAGCCAAGCGCCGGGTCTTCGGGACGGTCGGCATCGACATGATCGCCGGCCCCAGTGAAATTCTCATCATCTGCGACGGCCATACCGATCCCGACTGGATCGCGATGGACCTGTTCTCGCAGGCCGAGCACGACGAGATGGCGCAGGCCATCCTGCTCACGCCCGATGCCGGCTTCATCGCGCGCGTGCGCGAGTCCATCGCGCGACT
>CAIKZV010000704.1 GCA_903831925.1 uncultured Burkholderiales bacterium | reverse complement strand
TGATGCTGGTCGATCTGCGGCCCAAGCAGATCACCGGCAAGGATGCCGAAGTGGTGCTTGGCGAGGCGCATATCACGGTCAACAAGAATGCGATTCCGAACGATCCCGAAAAACCGATGGTCACCAGCGGCATCCGTCTTGGCACGCCGGCGATGACCACCCGCGGTTTCGGGGCCGAGCAGGCCGCACAGGTCGGGCACCTTATTGCCGACGTGTTCGATGCGCCCCGCGATGCTGCCAACATCGACCGGGTCCGCTCGAAGGTGGCTGCGCTCACCGCGCAGTTTCCGGTTTATCGCTGAATGCGCTGTCCGTTTTGCGACCATGCTGAAACCCAGGTCATCGAGACCCGCGAGGCGGATGACGGCGATGCGCTGAGGCGTCGCCGTCGCTGCACGCAGTGCGACAAGCGCTTTACCACTTACGAGCGGGTCGAGCTGTCGCTGCCGGCGGTGGTCAAGAAAAACGGTGTTCGAGCCGAGTACGACCGGCGCAAGCTGCGCGCCTCACTGGCGCTGGCGCTGCGCAAGCGGCCGGTGACCTCCGAGGAAGTCGACGCGGTGATCGGTCGCATCGAGGATGAACTGCTGTCGCTGGCTGTCCGCGAGGTGGCCAGCGAGAAGATCGGCGAACTGGTGATGCGTGAGCTCAGAAAGATCGACAAGATCGGCTACGTCCGCTTTGCCTCGGTCTATCGCAAGTTCGAGGACGTCGATGAATTCGCCGAGGCGATCAAGGAGCTTGGGCCCCGGCGCCGGGCCGGCCCCGAAAAATGAGCACAGGCCAGGCGCTGCGCCGAGTTTAGAATCAGGCGATGTTCACCCCGGCCGATCATGAGTTCATGACCCGCGCGATCGAGCTGGCGCGCAAGGGTCTCTACACCACCACCCCCAACCCGCGGGTCGGTTGCGTGATCGTTCAGGAGCAGCTGATTGTCGGCGAAGGCTGGCATCACCGTGCCGGTGAGCCGCATGCCGAAGTGGTTGCGCTTGCCGAGGCGGCAGACCAGCTGCGCGGTGCCACGGTCTATGTGACGCTCGAGCCCTGCAGCCATTTCGGCCGCACGCCGCCCTGCGTCGATGCCCTGATCGAAGCGCGCGTGGGCAGGGTGATTGTCGCGATGCAGGATCCCAACCCGTCGGTTGATGGTCGAGGGCTGAAGCGCCTGCGCGATGCCGGCATCGAAGTGCGTTGCGGGCTGCTCGAGCAGGAGGCGCGTGAACTCAATATCGGATTCGTCTCGCGGATGAGCCGCAATCGCCCGTGGGTGAGGCTGAAGCTGGCGACCTCGCTCGATGGGCTGACCGCCTTGCCCGACGGCACGAGTCAGTGGATCACCGGGGAGGCCGCCCGTCGCGATGGGCATGCCTGGCGCGCCAGGGCCTGCGCCATCCTCACCGGCATCGGCACGGTACGCGACGACAATCCGCAACTCACGGTGAGGCTGGTCGAGACACCCCGGCAGCCGATGAAAGTGGTGGTCGACTCGCGCCTCGAAATCGATCTCGACGCGGCCGTGCTCAAGGGTGCGCCCACGCTGATTGCCTGCGCGATCGACAATCCGGCCAAGGTCCGTGAACTGCAGGACCGCGGCTGCGAAGTGCTGCCGATCGCCAATGGCCGCGGCAAGGTCGATCTCGCCGCGCTCATGACCGAGCTGGCCGCGCGTGGCATCAATGAGCTGCATGTCGAGGCGGGCCACAAGCTCAATGGCTCGCTGATCGCGGCCGGAATGGTCGACGAATTGCTTGTGTATCTGGCGCCCTCGCTGCTCGGCAAGGGGCTGCCCGGTTTCGATCTCGATGCGCCGCCCGATCTCGCGCAGTCCCGCACATTGCGCTTTACCGATGTCGAGCGCTTCGGCGCCGATCTGCGTGTCCTTGCCCGATTCTGACGGCGGGCGCTTCAACCTTCTTCCTGGAGCTGATCTGATGTTTACCGGAATTGTCGCGGCGGTCGGCCGCATCGAACGGGTCGAATCGCTGGGGCAGGGCGCCGGGCTGCGCCTTCATGTCGATGCCGGTGGGCTCGATCTGAGCGATGTTGCCATCGGTGACTCGATTGCGATCCAGGGTGCCTGCATGACCGCGGTGGCGCTCGACGGACAGCGTTTCAGCGTGGAGGTATCGCTTGAGAGCCTCGACAAGACCATCGGCCTGGGTGCGCCCGGCGAGGTCAATCTCGAAAAGGCGCTGCGACTGGCCGACCGGCTGGGCGGCCATCTGGTGAGCGGCCATGTCGATGGCCTGGGTGAGGTGGTGGCGTTCGAGGCGGTCGGTGAATCCTGGCGCCTCGACATCCGCCTGCCGGCGATGCTGTCGAAGTACCTGGCCTACAAGGGCTCGGTCACGGTCAACGGCACCAGCCTCACGGTCAATACCGTCAAAGACCTGACTGATGGCGGCTGCGAGATCAGCATCAACCTGATCCCGCACACCCTGCAGTCGACCACGCTCAGGCACCTGAAGGCGGGTTCACGGGTCAATCTCGAGATCGACCTGATCGCCCGCTATGTCGAGAGAATGCTCAGTGTGCAGCTCAGTTCGCCACTCAGTCTGCCGTCGCACCCGAACTCTTGACGACCGGCCCCCAGCGGTTGATTTCGGCGCGGGTCATCTCGGCCATCTGGTCGGGACCTGCACCCACGATCACATAGCCGACCTCGGTCATGCGCTTGACGTAGTCAGGCGATCTGGTCGCCTTGACCGCTTCATCGGCCAGCTTCGCGACGATCTCTTTCGGCGTGCCGGCCGGGGCGGCCAGGCCAAACCAGACGCCCGATTCATAGCCCTTGACGCCGGCCTCGGCCACCGTCGGCAGATCGGGCAGGGTCGGGTCGCGACGCGCGCCGGTGGTGGCCAGCGCGTGCAGTCGGCCCGCCTTGATATGCGGCAGGGCCGACGGGATGTTGTCGAACATCATGTTGACCTGGCCGCCGATCAGGTCGGTCAGCGCCGGGGCGCTGCCCTTGTAGGGCACGTGCACGATATCGATTCTGGTGAGTTGCTTGAAGAGCTCGGCCGACATGTGGATGCTGGTGCCGCTGCCGCTCGAGGCAAAGGTCATCTTGCCGGGCTGGGCCTTGGCCAGTGCGATCAGTTCGGCCACCGAATTGGCCTTGACCGCCGGATTGACGACCAGC
>CAIKZV010000703.1 GCA_903831925.1 uncultured Burkholderiales bacterium | reverse complement strand
CGTCAATCATTTATGCGTCGGTCTCCGGCTTCGGGCAAGACGGTCCCAAGGGTCACAAGCCGGGCTATAACGGCGTGGCACTCGGCATGAGTGGCATCAGTGCACTCACCGGTGTACCAGGCGGGCCACCGCTGCGCCCGGGAGGCTCGATGGCCGATGCGGCCAGCTCGTATATGGCATTCGCGATGATCAACGCAGCGCTGGTCTACCGCCTGCGAACCGGCCAGGGTCAGCATATCGATGTGAATCTGCTGTCTTCGGCGCTGGGCCTGCTGCCCGACCCGGCCGCCAACTACCTCACCGGCGGCGTTGTGCCGGCGCGCGCAGGCAATCGCAATGCAGTGGTCTGTCCTGCCGAAGTGTTCGAGACCAAGGACGGCCTGATCAGCATCACGCTGCTCAATCCGGCGCAATGGGGCCGCTTTTGCGATGCGCTGGGTGACTCACCGCTTGGCGTTGACCCGGCCTTTGCGACGAATGCCGAACGCATCGCCAATCACCCTGCCCTTCGCGCGCGCATCGATCCGATCTTCCGCTCGCGTCTGACCGACGATTGGGTCGATCGCATGGAGGCCGCATCAATTGCCGCCGGGCCGGTGTACGAGTTCCCGCAAGTCTTCGAGGATGATCAGGTCAAGCACCTGGGGCTGATCGCCGAGGTCGACCAGCCGGGCATCGGGCCCATGCGCGAGCTGGGATTTCCGGCGCGCGCCTCGGGTTGGAAGGCCAGTGTGCGCAGACCGGCCCCGGCCATCGGCGAGCACACGCTGGAAGTGCTGCGCGAGGCAGGCGTGGCCGAGGACCGTATCCAGCAGGCATTGAAGGACAAGGTGTTACAAACAACGTGACCCGGGCTGCCCTTGGCAGGCCACGTCACTGCCGCGCTATCGTGGTCAACAGTCGTGTTGTGAGGTAGAGACGCGGCACGATTGAATCGATCTCGATGTACTCATCACGAGCGTGATAGCCCCAGCCGGCGAGCCCCATGCTTTCGAGGATTGCAGGCTTTCCCGAACTTCCGGCGAATCCTGCATCAGTGCCGCCGCCGGTACTCGGATGGAGCATCAGCTTTCGGCCGTCGAGCTCGCGATAGATCGCCTGCGCCTGACCAGCGAGCGCAAGGCCTTTTTCTCCGGCCACATAAGGCGGGCGACCAATGTCGAGTGTGATGGTGACGTCAGTGTCTGGCACCCGATGTGTCTCGGCGATCTTGGCCTTGAGCGCAGCGAGCAGTTTGTCGGCTGCATCAGGCGCAAGCAGACGAACGTCGCCACCGGCCTCCGCCTGCTCGGGAATCTGGTTTCGCACTGATCCGGCCTTCGACGTCGTCCAGTTGAGCTGCGCACCCGGCACGCCCTTTGCAACACCTTCGGTCTGCAGAATCTGGTGCGACAGTTCGACCAGGGCATTTCGCCCCTGCTCGGGCGCCGCACCGGCATGCGCGGTACGGCCTTTCACCTGAAGTGTGGCTGCTGCGGTCCCGGCAGCAGCGAGCAACACCCCCTCATCTTTTGCGACCGCCTTGGCCACCGTAGGCTCGTACGACAGCACAACATCATGCATGGCCCCAAGCGCAGCAATCAACTCGCCGGATCCACGCGATCCCACCTCTTCGTCAGAATTGAACAGCACAGTCAGCCGCGCGTAATCGCGCCAACCGGCGTCGCGCAAGATGGCCAGCGAATGAAGGATCACCGCGATACCGCCCTTATCGTCTGCGATGCCGGGACCGTAAAGGCGATTGCCGTCCTGACGGAAGGCTTGGGTCGCGAGAATGTCCTTGCCGTAGACGGTATCGACATGAGCGATCAGCATGAAGGACTTATTGCCAGTGCCGGTGAAACTGCCCTTGACGATGTCGCCCGGGCCGACACTCGACTTGGTGCGCTCGATCACAGCACCAAGCGAACGCAATCGGGCTTCAACGTAATCGCTCATCGCCTTGAGCCCCGCTGCGTCGGCTGAGCCGGATTCGATCAGAACCATGTCGCGCAGCGATTGAATTACGGCCGGCTGAGCGGCGCGGGCGCCAGCAAGCAAAGCCTCGTCGGCATCGGCAGCGCCCGCGGTGGCAAATACCGAAAGCGCGGCGAGCATTATCGCGAGACGGAATCTCATTCGAACCATCTGCTTGCTCCAGTCAGAATGTCGGGCACAGGGCACGATGAGAGGCCGCATGACCATCAGCGCCAGTCGAACTTCGATTCAATCAGCCGCTGCATGAAGGTGTCGCAGTCTGCAAGCTGCTGCAGCGATACGAATTCATCGGGACGATGCGCGTCATCGATGCTGCCCGGTCCGATGATAACCGTGGGAATGCCGGCCTCGGAGAAGATGCCGGCTTCGGTGCCGAAGGTCACCTTGCCCGCACCCTGGGTGCGGGCAAGTCGGCGTGCGTAGGTCACGATGGGCGCGGTGTCTTCCACGACAAAGGCCGGCACGCCGGCGAGAAACTCGACCTCGCAGCCTGTCTCGGGAGATTCGCGCTTCATCTGCGCATCAAGCTGCGCGGCAAAGGCACGGATCTGCGCGTGCAGCGCATCGAATGAGGTACCGGGCATGGTGCGCAGATCGACGGTAAGCTCGCACAGATTCGGCACAATGTTCTGAGCCGTGCCGCCCGCGATGGTGGTGGTCTGAAT
>CAIKZV010000702.1 GCA_903831925.1 uncultured Burkholderiales bacterium | reverse complement strand
TTTCGTGGCTCGGCGACTGACGAGCGTGCCAGCGGGGCATCGGGTGCGCATCAGGATCTCGCCCGGCGCCCACATGCTCGAAGGCATCGACAGCGTGGATTCATCGGCAGGTTCATCGGCAGGTTCATCGGCAGACAGTGGCGCCGACTCGACGCCACAACGCTATGCCCTGCTTTCCGACGATCTGCTGCGCAGCCTGGCACTGCCCTCAGGCGGACGGCGCAGTCTTTACAACCCACAGGGTTTGGTGCCCGGCACCGAGCGCGCCGAGTCCTGGCTCTTCTGGCCGATGGGCATCTCGGAGGCCGGCAGCATGCGACAGTGGGGCCACCACGCGACGGCCTTCGTCGGTCGGCGTCATTTCGACGATGCCGACCTGCTCGATCGGCGCTTCGTCAAACCTGAAAAATGATCGACCTGATCGACGGCTAGCTGACCGCCGACTCGCCCATGATCAGATCGAAGAGTCCGTCGGGGCCGGCGGCCAATGCCTGACGGCCAAGCCAGGCGTTCCAGTGATGCTCGTCGCCCCAGCGATCGCGCCAGAGCCACAACTGCTGCGTCGAACGATAGAGCGCAAATTCAGCGGTGAATCCGATCGCGCCATGCACCTGATGCGTGATCGCGGCCACCTTGCCTGCCGCTTCCGCGGCTCGCGCCTTGGCGATGGCCGCTGCCGGCATCGGCCGACCGAGTTCCAACTCCTGTGCTGCCCAATCGAGGGCGGCCCGAGACGCCGCAAGCTCCTCAGCGGCAAGTGCCAGCGAATGCTGGACCGCCTGGAACTGGCCGATCGGACGCCCGAACTGCACTCGGGTGCCAGCCCACTCAATGGCCATCGACATCGCGCGCATCATCGCGCCAGTCAGGACCGACGCCGCAGCCAGCGCGAGCAGACCTTGCACCAGGGGCGCCTCGGTCGACCTAAGGCTGCGACCCGAACTTGCCACGGCCGCCGATGACGATGCATCTGCCAGGGGATACCAGGTCATGACGACCTCGTCGCACCAGGGATTGACTTCAAGCAGATGGGCAAAATCAGGGCCCTGAGCATCAGCCGCCGGTGCGCCGGCATCGGGCATGCCGTCGGGTGCGGTCACGCGCAGCCGGATCGGACGCTCGTCCGACAGATCGATCGAGGCCCTTGACAGCAGAACATGAGCCAGGACGGTGTCGGTGAGGGGCACCGCCGGTGCATGCATGCCAACCGCCTGCAATACCTGGGACGCATCACGAAACGCATTGCCCGCACCGCCCTCGGACTCGGGTCGCAGCAGGCGGGGCACGCCCGACTCGACCAGGGTACGCCACAGCGCGAGGTCAAAACCCCTGACGTCGGTGGCTGCACCCGACCCCTGGGTCGGTGCGCTGGCCTCGGCTTGCGCCAGCATTTTGGCGACTGCGTCGCCGATCATCGAAGTTTCACTCATCTCAACCCCAGCCCGCGGGCGATCATGCCGCGCAGCACCTCGGGGGTGCCGCCGCGCAGTGTGTAGGACGTCGCATCGACGATGGTGTGGGCCAGCAAGGCCCGATAGGGCGCTGCCTGCGCCGACCCCGGATCGGTCAGCGCGAGGCCGCGCAGACGCTCCGGGATTTCACGCTCGAGGGCATTGCCAAGGTCTTTCATCAATGCCGCTTCGGTGGCCGGATCGCCACCGGCATCGAGTTTGGCAGCCACCGAAATCGCCATCCGCCGCAGTGCGGCCAGATGAGCCACCGAGCGGCCGAGCTCGGCCTGCACCAGCGGCGAATCGGCCCTGGGGCGCGCGCGCAG
>CAIKZV010000701.1 GCA_903831925.1 uncultured Burkholderiales bacterium | reverse complement strand
TGGTACATGACCAGGGTCTTCTCGAGGTTGATGATGTGGATCTTGTTGCGATGGCCGAAGATGTAGGGAGCCATCTTGGGGTTCCAGAAGCGGGTCTGGTGGCCGAAATGGACACCCGCCTCCAGCATTTGGCGCATGGTCGACATGATAATTCTCCGTCTAGGGTTGAATATCGCGGCTTTCCGGATGCCCGGACACGGCACCTTGCCGTGCACCCAGTGGGCAGTATTCCGGGGCAATCTTCGATCGCCCTGACCGCTTCAGCAGACCGGTCTGACCGATCTGCCGTTGCGGCGCAAAACCGCGGAGATGTTTTGATGCTTTTAAAACGCTTGCCTGCAAACACTCAGTCAGACGCCTGGTCAAACACTTACCTTCGGGGCGCAAGTCGCTTTTTGCGACTGAGCTTCGTCTGGTAAGCCTATAATTCTAGCTTGAACAACCAGTTAACGACAAGTCGATGTCGATCGCGATCAAAAACGAAGCAGAAGTGGCCGCCATGCGGCTGGCCGGGCGCCTGGCCTCGGAGGTGCTCGACTTCATCGGCCCCCATGTCAAACAGGGTGTGACCACCGGCGAGCTCGATACCCTGTGTCATCAGTACATGGTCGAGGTTCAGAAAACCATCCCGGCACCCCTCAACTATGCGCCACCGGGCTACCGACCCTTTCCGAAGTCGATCTGCACCTCGGTCAACCATCAGATATGCCACGGCATACCGGGAGACAAGGTGCTCAAGAATGGCGATGTCCTGAACATCGACATCACGGTCATCAAAGACGGGTTTCACGGAGACACCAGCCGGATGTTCTTCGTCGGCGAACCATCGATCGCCGCACGCAGGCTGTGCGAGGTGACCTTCGAGTCGATGTGGCTGGGCATCGACCAGGTCAAGCCCGGGGCAACACTGGGCGATATCGGCCATGCCATCCAGCGTCATGCTGAAGGCTCGGGCTTTTCGATCGTGCGCGAATTTTGCGGCCACGGCATCGGCAGGCGCTTTCACGAAGACCCGCAAATCCTTCATTACGGCCGCCCCGACACCGGGGAGCGTCTGGCGCCCGGGATGATCTTCACCATCGAACCGATGGTCAACGCCGGTCGGCGCGAAATTCGCGAAATGTCCGACGGCTGGACCATCGTGACCAGGGATCACAGCCTGTCGGCCCAATGGGAGCACACGGTCCTGGTGACCGAGACCGGGTATGACATCCTGACCGTATCGACCGGGTGTCCGGAGCGCCCTGCCCTGCTGCCGAAGGCGGCGTGATCATGACCTGGTGCCCAGACCGACGGTGTTGCGGTCACACCGACGCCTGCATTGCCATCAGGGCATCGAGTCGATGACCACGCCTGTGGTCACAGCCCCGCCGACCGACCTCGGCGCGATGCGCACCGAACTGCGTAAACAGCGTGCCGACCTGATCGAGCGATTCAGACAGCATCCCGAGGTTCATCGCCTGCTGACCGGCATGGTCCGGCTCACCGATCGCAGCCTGGTGACCCTCTGGCGCGACAGCGGGATGCCCGCCGACTGTTGCCTGGCGGCGGTCGGCGGCTATGGACGCGGCGAGCTGCAACCGCATTCCGACGTCGACCTGGTGATCCTGGTGCCCGATGCCGAGGCCGATCACCGCACGCAGAGCATCGAAACCTTCGTCGGCCAATGCTGGGATGTGGGGCTGGTGATCGGCCACAGCGTGCGCACGGTCGACCAGTGCCTGAGCGAGGCGGCCAGCGATGTCACCGTCCAGACCAGCCTGCTCGAGCGGCGCTATCTGTGCGGCAGCCGCAGGGTCTATCGCACTCTCGCCGAAAAGCTGCAGGCGGCAACCGATCCGAGGGCCTTTTATCACGCAAAGATGTTCGAGGTTCGCCAGCGCCACGCCAAGTTTGCCGACACGCCCTACAGCCTCGAGCCGAACGTCAAGGAAAGCCCGGGTGGGCTGCGCGATCTGCAGTCGATCCGCTGGATTTCGCGCGCTGCCGGCCTGGGCCTGAACTGGTCGGGCATGGCCGAGCGCGGGCTGATGACGACTCGCGAAGCACGACTGCTCGCCAACGACGAACGCCGACTCAAGATGATCCGTGCCTGGCTGCACATCATCTCGAAGCGCCGCGAAGATCGGCTGGTGTTCGATCTGCAGGCCCAGGTCGCCCAGGCACAGGGGTTCGATGCGACCAATGCGCGGATCGCCAGCGAGCAGCTGATGCAGCGCTATTACCGGATCGCCAAGTCGGTGACGCAGCTCAGCACCCTGCTGCTGCAAAACCTCGAGGCCGAGCTGTTCCCTGAAAACGCGGGGGTTGCCAAGGCCATTGACGATGAGTTCCAGAACAATCGCGGGCTGCTCGACGTTGCCGACGACACGCTCTTTGCCCGCAAGCCAGGCGCGATCCTGCGCGCATTCCTCACGATGGAAGCCCACAGCGAGCTGAGCGGCATGAGCGCTCGCACCCTGCGCGCGATCTGGCGTGAACGGGGCCGGATCGACGCACGCTTTCGCCGCGACCCCGAAAATCGGGCGGCTTTCCTGCGCATCCTGCAAAGCGACAACGCAGTCACTCACGAACTGCGACGCATGAACCAGTGGTCGGTGCTCGGTCGCTATCTGCCGGTTTTTCGGCGGATCGTCGGCCGGATGCAGCACGACCTCTTTCATGTTTACACCGTCGATCAGCACATTCTGATGGTGGTGCGCAATCTGCGTCGGTTCACAAAAGCCGAGCATGCCCACGAATACCCCTTCTGCAGCCAGCTGATGGCCGCGTTCGAGCGCCCCTGGCTGCTCTTTCTTGCGGCGCTTTTTCACGACATCGCAAAGGGTCGAGGCGGCGATCACTCCACCCTTGGCAAGCAGGACGCCCGGCGTTTCTGTCGCGCCCATGGCCTGTCGAAAGAAGACTGCGAGCTGGTCGAATTTCTGGTCGACCAGCACCTGGCCATGTCGCAGGTTGCGCAAAAGCAGGACCTCAGCGATCCGCAGACCATTGCCAACTTTGCGGCACGCGTCGGCTCCGAGCGACGCCTCACGGCGCTGTATCTGCTCACCGTGGCCGACATCCGCGGCACCAGCCCCCTGGTCTGGAACGCCTGGAAGGGCAAGCTGCTCGAAGACCTCTACCGGCTGACCCGCGCTTCTCTGAGCGGAGAAGTCACCAGCCCCGATGAGCGCCTCGATGCTCGACATGCCGAGGCAAGACGTCTTCTCTATCTGGCCGGCCTGGCACCGGCCGCTTATGCCGATTTCTGGAAACGCCTCGAAATCGGCTACTTCCTTCGCAATGATCCGCAGGATATTGCCTGGCACACGCTGGTGCTGCACCAGACCGCTGAGCCGGAGCATCCGGTCGTGCGCACCCGCCTGTCACCGATTGGCGCGGGCTTTCAGGTCGTCGCCTATCTGCCCGACCAGCCCGATCTGTTTGCCCGCATTTGCGGCTACTTCGACAGCAAGAATCTGTCAGTGCTCGATGCGCAGGTGCACACCACCAGCGACGGGCGTGCCCTCGACAGTTTTCTGGTGGTCGATCCCAGCCACTCGTTCGAGTATCGCGACATCCTCTCGCTGGTCGAGGTCGAACTCGCAACGCGACTGACGCAGCGCAAGCCGCTCGAAGCGCCGGTGCGCGGCAGGCCGTCACGACGGTCGCGGTATTTTCCGATCGCCCCGCAGGTCGACCTGCGACCGGACGATCGCGGCAACCGCTATCTGCTGTCGGTGGTCACCAACGACCGCACCGGGCTGCTCTACGGGATCGCCCGCGCATTGACCCGCCATGGCGTCAACCTGCAGGCCGCGCGGATCATGACGCTGGGCGAGCGCGTCGAGGACGTGTTTCTGATCGAAGGCCCTGCGCTGGCCAATGCGCGCCAGCAGATCCAGCTCGAAAACGACCTGCTGGCTGCGATGCAGGATTGACGCAAGGCAGGGACGGCCTCTAGCCGTCAGACGTTGCTCACCGTCAGTCGTCGCTCAGTTTCTGACCTGGAAAAAGCGCCTCGATGAAGCCAAACCGGGTCAGGTCGCGAATGCGCTGCGGGTAAAGGATGCCGTCGAGATGGTCGCATTCGTGCTGCACGACCCGGGCGTGAAAATCGGTCGCGATGCGGTCGATAGGCTTGCCCTGCGCATCGACGCCGCGGTATCGGATCTGAGCGAAGCGCGGTACCCAGCCTCGCATTCCGGGCACCGACAGACAGCCTTCCCAGCCCTCCTGCTCGACCGGTGAAAGCGCTTCAATCAGCGGATTGATCAGCACCGTCTGCGGCACAGGCTCGGCATCGGGATAGTTCGGATGCGACTCGACACCGAAGATGACGACACGCAGATTGACGCCGATCTGGGGCGCTGCAATCCCGGCGCCGTCGCGGGCGGCCATGGTGTCGAGCATGTCCTCGATCAGGTCGCGCAAGTGCGGCGAACCGAAATCGCTCACCGGCTCGGCGATACGCAGCAGCCGCGGATCGCCCATCTTCAGCACCTTGCGGATCATGACGCCTCGAACTTGCTGCCCGAGGCTGAAGGTGATGCGTCGGATGCACCCGATGTCGAGTCGACCGATGCGCGCAGACAGGCTGCCAGAATCCGGCGGACCCGCTCCATGGCGAGATTCATCACAACGCCGATGGCGTCGAGCGAGATCGCCTGCGAGCTCTCGCCGATCCCGGCCGCATGGTTGGCCACCACCGCCAGGGCGCCATAGGGCAACTCGAGTTCGCGCGCGAGCGCCGCTTCCGGCATGCCGGTCATGCCCACCAGATCGCAGCCGTCACGCTGCATTCGCCGAATTTCGGCCGCGGTTTCGAGGCGCGGGCCCTGCGTGCAACCGTAGGTGCCGCCAAGCGCGACCGTCTCGCCGATCGCCCGGGCGGCCGCGGCAAAGCGCGCCCGGACCATCTCGGAATAAGGATGGGTGAAATCGATGTGGGTGACCGGATCGTCCGGGCCTTCGAAAAAACTGCCTTTTCGAGCGCTGGTGTAGTCGATGATCTGGTCGGGGATGACCAGCGCTCCCGGCCCGAGATCAGCGCGGATGCCGCCCACCGTGGCGACCGCCAGCACCTGCGTGGCACCCACTTCGCGCAAGGCCCACAGATTTGCGCGATAGTTGATCTCGTGCGGCGCAATGGTGTGTCCATAGCCGTGTCGCGCCAGAAAAACCAGATCGACACCATCGATGGCACCGAAGGTCAAGGCACAGGAGGGATCGCCATAAGGGGTGCGAACCACCTCGCGCCGGCGGCGGTCGAGTTCGGTCAGATTGGCCAGACCGCTGCCACCGATGATTGCAAACATCGCTTACTGACCCCGACGGGCAAGGAAGGCCGCGAAATCGGTGGCCACCTCGGGATGACGCAAGGCGAGCTCGACGGTTGCCTGCAGATAGCCGATCTTGGAGCCGCAGTCATAGCGGCTGCCTTCGAAGCGATAGGCCAGCACCGGTTCATCCTCAATGAGCTTTGCCAGGCCGTCGGTGAGCTGGATCT
>CAIKZV010000700.1 GCA_903831925.1 uncultured Burkholderiales bacterium | reverse complement strand
GGCACGGTATGCCAACTCGGCTGCGACCACGTGGCGTCAGTCTGCGCATCCTGCTCGCCGGCCTGCCCATCCTGGCTGTCCTGCCGCTGCTGGCGTTTTCGCTCTGGCTGCTCTTCATCGTCTGGCAGACCGGCAGCGACAATGCCCGGCGTGATCTGACCCAGACCGTCGACACGCTGGCGGTTGCGGTTGATCGCGAAATCACCGGTCTGACCCGTGAGCTACGGCTGCTGGGCGATTTTCCGACGCTCGATACCAACGAGATGGAAGTCTTCTATCGCTACTCGAAGGAGCTGGTGGCGCGAAAGGAAGGCTGGGACAGCATCGTTGCGGTCGAGCTCAATGGCACGGTGCTGATGAACACCGATCTGCCACTGGGCGGCAATTTGCCGCCGATCAATCAGCCGCATGTGAAAAAGGCGATCGAGGAGCACCTTCCGGTTCTGTCCAACATTTATCGCGACCAGTATTCGGGCAAGCAGCTGATCTCGATTGCGGTGCCGATTCCGCGCGGCGGCGCGGTGCGGTGGGTGCTCGAGGGCCGGATCGACCCGGACAGCCTGTCGAAAATCATTGCCAAAGGGCTTGCTGCCGGGACCATCGCCGTGATCTCTGATGGCAACAATCTCGCGGCAGCCCGCAGTCGCGATTTCGCGGTCTATTTCGGTAAACCCATTGCGGCGGGCTTTCAGGCCCTGATCGGCATTGATCCGGTCAGTGGCGTAGGCACCAGCCTGTCGGCCGATGGGGTGGATGTGGTGGTCGCCTGGCGGCGTTTGCAGGGCATCTGGACGGTGACAGTCTTCGAGCCGGCAGAACTTCGCGAAGTGCCCTTGAGCCGCTCGATCAACACCTTGCTGGCCTTCGGTACGGTCGTGCTCTGCCTTGGTCTGCTGAGCAGCCTGCTGCTTGGCAAGCGAATCAGGCAGGCGATTGCGCAGGTCGCCGAGGATGCGCACGGGCTGGCGCAGGGTGAGCCGCTGCCGCGTCGGCTGTCGAACATCACCGAGGTCGCGGCAATGTTCGATTCGCTGGCTGACGCCGGTCGTATTCAGATCGAAGGCAACCGCGAGCGTGAGCAGACCAGCGATGCCCTGAAGGTGAGTGGTGAGCGTCTGAAGCTCGCGCTGGACGCCACCGAGGCGGGTGTCTTCGATTGGGATCTGCTCAAGGACAAGGTCGAATGGGGTGAGCGATCGCTCGACCTCTTCGGGCTGCCGGCCGATACACCGCCTGAATTGGGTGCGCTGATCAGGCGGATTCCTGACGATGAGCGGGAGCGGGTTGCTGTCGCCATCGAATCAGCTATTGCCGGTGTCGACCTCGGCCGGTTGCAGCTCGAGTTCAGTGTGATCTCGCCCGAGAAGGGAAAGCGCTGGATCGAAATGCGGGCGATGGTGCATTTCGATGTGGTCGCGCAGAAAATGCGCGCAAAGCGCCTGATTGGTGTGTTTGTCGACCAGACCGAGCGGCATGTGCGCCTTGACCTCTTTCGCGAGGCCGACCGACGCAAGGATGAATTCCTGGCCATGCTGGCCCATGAGCTGCGTAACCCGCTGGCGCCGATGCGCAATGCCGCGAGCCTGCTTTCGAGAACGTTGACACCCGAATCGACGCAATGGCGGGCGGTGCAGATGCTCGATCGGCAGGTCACCCATATGACCCGACTGGTCAATGATCTGCTTGATGTCTCGCGCATCTCGCAGGGCAAGATCGAACTGCGTCTGGAGCCGATCAGGCTGGGCCCGGTGGTGCAAGGGGCGGTTGACGCGGTGCGTTCGCAGGTTGACGAGCGACACCAGACGCTGACGGTCACGATGGCTCACCCCGAGCCGGTGGTCGAGGTCGATAGCGTGCGGATTGCGCAGGTCCTCGAAAATCTGCTCTCGAACGCCAGCAAATACACGCCGCCGCAGGGCGCGATCACGCTCGATGTCGGCGCGCAGGGCGATGAGGTGGTGATCAGGGTCGGGGATACCGGCATCGGCATCGCCCCCGGCCAGCTCACCAATGTCTTCGAGATGTTTACCCAGATCGATGCCACGCTCGACCGTGCCCAGGGCGGGTTGGGCATCGGCTTGTCGCTGGTCAAACGGCTGGTCGAGCTGCACGGGGGCACGGTGGCGGTGACCAGCGAAGGCCTGGGGCATGGCAGCTGCTTCGAGGTGCGATTGCCGCGCAGTGGTGAGGCGGCGGTTCGCCTTTGATTCGCCGGCAGTGCATCATCTCGCCCGGCAAACCACTTTCACGACTCAAGGAGCACAGGCATGACCACGGCAGATTTTCGTTGCGCCCACCGCTGGGCCTTTCCGAAATGGGGCGAAGCCCTCGAACTTCAGGAGGATCAGCTGGCCGCGCCGCTCGGGCGCGAGGTGACGGTCAAGGTCACACATTGCGGCATGTGCCATTCCGATCTGCATATCCAGGCCGGTGGCTTTGATATGGGCGGCGGCAAGCTGTCGTCGCTCGAGCGTTCGGGCGTGAAACTGCCGGTGACCATGGGTCATGAGATCGGTGGCGAAGTGGTCGAGATCGGCCCGGACGTGACCGATGTGAAGGTTGGCGATCGGGTGGTGGTCTATCCGTGGCTGGGCTGCGGCGAATGCCCGACCTGCCTCGGCGGCAACGACCATCTTTGCAACCGCGCTGCCCGCAACCTCGGCCTGCAGCTGCCCGGCGGCTATGCCGACCTGGTTCGCGTGCCGCACGACCGCTATCTGGTGCCGATCGGCACGCTCGATCCGGCGCGCGCGGCCACCTTTGCCTGCGCCGGCATCACCGCCTTCGGTGCGATCCGCAAGCTGCCCGAGGCTAGTGCCGACGAATGGATCGCGGTGATCGGCTGCGGCGGCGTCGGCATGACGGCGGTCGCCTTGCTGTCGCAGATGTCCAAGGCCAAGGTGATTGCGATCGACCCGGACGCCGGCAAACGCGAGACCGCGCAGAAATACGGCGCGGCGATGGTGGTTGATCCGGCGGCGGCTGATGCCGGGCGCTCGATCGTGAAGGCCACCGGTGGTGCGGTGCGCGGGGTGATCGACTTCGTGGGCGCCGAGAGCACCTCGGCGATGGGCGTCTCGATCGTCGGCAAGGGCGGCACGCTGGTGATCGTCGGGCTCTTCGGCGGCGAGTTCAAATGCCCGCTGCCGATGTTCCCGTTCAAGTCG